>CANQEF010000053.1 GCA_947594675.1 uncultured Bacilli bacterium | reverse complement strand
CCATTATTCCACCTACTGGTCTATCCAATCTGTGAACAAGTCCTAAATAAACATTACCTGGTTTATTATACTTTTCTTTTATATATTTTTTTACCATCGATAGTAAATCTTCATCATTCGTACTATCACCTTGACTTAAAACATTGGCCGGTTTTTCAACTACAATGATATGATTATCTTCATACAACACATTAATCTTCATACTTTTCCCATCTACCATAGATTCCACAAGGTAACACTAAATTATTATTTTTTATAGGCAATCCGATTTCACCACAACTAACTTTTCCTTTAACTTTATTGGAAACAGTTAATCTTAAAATATTTTCAAGTACACTAGCAGAAAGCCCCGTTGTATAAGAATTAATTATAAAAAACAAAGGCTTATCACTCAAAACTTCACAACACAATTGAACCAAATAATAAAGATCTTTTTCAATATCCCAAACTTCTCCATTACTACCCTTACCATAGCTAGGTGGATCCATTACAATAGCATCATATTTATTACCTCTTCGAATTTCACGCTTTACAAATTTTACTACATCATCAACTAAATATCTAACCTCTGCATTTTCATAACCATTAATCTTGACATTTTCTTTACACCAGTCAATCATTCCTCTTGATGAATCAACATGACAAACACTTGCCCCAGCTGCCAAACAAGCAACCGTTGCACCTCCAGTATAGGCAAATAAATTCAAAACCTTTATTTTTCTATTAGACTTCCTAATTTTTTGCATCATAAAGTCCCAATTAATAGCCTGTTCTGGAAAAAGACCTGTATGTTTAAAACCCATCTGTTTAATGTTAAACTTTAAATCCTTATATTTAACAATCCAACTACTAGGAATTTGCTTTAAATTTTCCCAACAACCGCCACCCTTATTACTTCTATAATATATAGCACTTATTTTATCTTTATATTTTTCTTCTAAATCCCCATTATCCCAAATAATTTGTGGATCAGGTCTAAGTAAAAATATATTATCCCATCTTTCTAATTTCATTCCCCTAGATGCATCAATTAATTCATAATCTTTCCAATCTTGTGTAACCAACATAAAATCACTCCCACTAAGAAGTCACTGAAAATATTCTTCCATAAGTAGTTATTAAAGTAGAACCATTAAAAGCCAAAATCTTATCTCTATAATCAACAAAGATTTGATCTTCCATCATCTCATAAGTACAAGAAACATCTGCATACTTATTACATTCTTCATAATTACTTATTTTCATCCTATAAACAGAAGAATCTGTTTTAATAAAAGTACCCAAATTATTACCCTTATAAGAAAAATCTACTATATAATCACCAAACTGATCTTTACTATACATAATATTAGTACTTATTACAACATAATTTTTATTATCTTGACTTCTTGACACAATATACTTATACACATTCCCATCAGTTTTTAAAACAAGATAGCTACCTATATTATTATCAAGTGCCTGAACCTTTAAATTATTACTATCACCAAGCAACAAAACATATAATTGATAAGCCATATCTGTTGTAGGAATTGCACCAAATCTAGAAATGTTATTTTGTGCAGTTAAATAATAGTACCCACCATCTTTTCCTTTTGCAATATCACCAAATACTGAATCAACTAAAACAGAAGTGTTTGCTACTACGCAATTTTGATCATTAGAGTATTTCAAACCTAAAGAAATATCATATATTTCTCCATCCTCAGTAATAAAATAATTATCCTTAAAATATTTTATCCTCTTATATGATTGATCTTTATCATTTTTTGGCATAACATCATCACATACAAACTTATCATTACTTAAAGAATAACCTGCATGTCTTATATCCCTAGTAACATTACCATCACAACTACAACAAAATACAATTATAATTATAAAAGCAAAAATTATCTTAAAAGACTTTTTTATTTTCATGAAACTACCTACCTTATAAAAACTATATCACATTATTACTTTCATTAACAACTATTTATTACTTTTAAGACGTTTTTTAATAATAAAGACTAATTCCATAGGAGCATTAATCATTTGTAGTACAATTAAAGCATCTTGCAATTTTGTTTTATCTGTTAATTCAGATTTTATAATATCAGCTTGTTCTTTATAATCAAAATCTTTAATAGGATTAGCCTTTATAAAATCTTTAATATAATTTTCAATATCTTTTAAGATATAAACTTTTAAAGGATATTCATCAATTAAATTAACTCCATAATAGCCACCAATTAAATACTTAAATTGATCTTTTAATTGCATAATACTCACCTATTTATATAATACCACAAAATTAGTTTTAAATTCTTAGATTTTTCATGCTTAATAAATATTACTAGAAAAAAAGAAAAGATGTGCTATAATATGCGAAGAAAAGGGAATAGTCTAAAAATAATAATTTTCATGACTATGTTTTGCAAAAAAGAAAAGTACCACATCAAATTGTTGGAACTGGTTATAAATATAATAATATATGGTAAAAATAATAGAGAAAAATTGACAATTATTCATGTATTAAATTAAAAATGCAAAATTATTGTTATATTAAAGGTTAACATAAGTTTTATATAAGTCGGTACTAATCTACAAAACTTGGAATAGTACCTAACTCAACAAAATTAGGTATTCCATTTTTATTTTATGCAAGTTTCCTTGACAAATTCACTGTAACATAAAAATGTCCTTTTTCAAGGACGTTTTCTATTTTTACTTGGTAATTACAAGGTTCTTATCAATTTGGTGCTCGTATCCGGACTTGAACCGGAACTCTATCGCTAGAAGTAGATTTTGAGTCTACCGCGTCTACCAATTCCGCCATACGAGCAAGCACAAGAAGATTATACCACAATCTTCTTTTATTATACAAGATTTTTTAATCATTTATCTCAACATATTTAGATTCATATAAATCAGTTTCATCATCGTCTTCTTTAATATTTTCCTCGAGAAACTCCCTCATATCAGGTAAATCATCTATAGTAGCAAGTCCAAAATAATCTAAAAATTCATTCGTAGTTTCATAAAGAATAGGTCTACCCGGCAAATCACTTCTACCGGATTCTTTAATAAACCCCTTCGCAATAAGCTTTCTCACAACATCTCTTGAACCAACACCTCTAATAGCATCTATTTGCACTCTAGTAATAGGCTCATTATATGCAATAATAGCAAGTGTTTCTAAAGCAGCCTGACTCAAAGTATTAGTTTCGGGATTAAGAAGTAATTTTTGATAATACTCCCTATGCTCGTACTTAGTTGTAAGCTTAAACTTATTTCCCAAAAAGTCAATTCTCAAGCCCCTTTCATCAGACTCATAATCAACCTTTAATTCCTTAATTAATTGTTTTGCCTCTAAATCATTAATACCAAGAACATCAATAATTTGATCAATACTAAGTCCATCTTCTCCAACAACAAACAATAATCCCTCTAAAATAGCTTTATTTTTCATCGGCCACCTCACAAATTATATCTTCAAAATTTCCTTTCTGCCTAATTATTAATTCATTAGCCTTAGCCATTTCTAATATAGCCAAAAAAGTTGCAACTATATATTCACGATTAACAATAGGAAAAAGCTCGAAAAAAGAAACACTTTTTTTCTTATTCAAAATCTTCTTTATATCATATCTTCTAGATGAAACACTAATTTCATTAACAGTTACCTTTGTCTTTAAAGGTTCACTTTCTTTTTTTCTCTGCAAATATTTTTTAAAAGCATCAATTAAATCATCAAGAGATACATCACAATTTATTTCCTTATTCTCATCTATATACTCTTTTACATTAGCAGGAGACTTTGTATAAATTTCATTACGCAAATTTTCCTTTTCTTGTAAAACTTTAGTAATTTCTTTATAAGCTTGATACTCAAGCAATCTATTAACTAAGTCCTCTTTAGGATCAACTTCCTCTTGTTCTTCTTCCAACTTTTCATTTGGTAGTAATAATTTTGATTTAATTTCTAATAATTCTGAGGCCATTATCAAATATTCACTAGCTATATCCAAATTCATTTTTTCTTGTAAAGAAAGATAATTCATATATTGATCAGTTATCTTTTCTATTTCGATATTCATAATATCCATCTTTGCCTCTTTAATCAAATGAAGTAATAAATCAAGTGGCCCCTCAAAATCATTTATCTTAAACTCTATATTCATTTGCTCACATCCAAATCATAAACATTATAACATATTTGAAAAAATTAAAAAACTACTATATACTACTAAATGAAAAGAGGTATATATGAAAAACTTTACTATGAAAGATGAAGAATTCACTTGTGAAAATTGTAAAAAACACGTTTCAACTCTAAACTACACTGCTAGAGACCATTGCCCTTATTGTTTATATTCTAAGCACGTAGACATTTTACCAGGAGATAGAAAAAATACTTGTCATGGCCTTTTAAAACCAATTGGTATAGAAAAATTTAAAGATACCTATAAAATCATTTATAAATGCGAAAAATGTAATCAACTACATAAAAATATCATCGCCAAAGACGATGATATGAATTTAATCATTTCCCTATCCATACAAAATTAATTTCTAGGTTTAAAAATTAAAGCAAATACAAAAGAGAAAATAATAGCAGCAGTTATTCCTGTAGCAGTTAAATCAAACATACCCATAAAAATTCCTATAAAGCCCATTGAATTAGTCTTAGCAATTGCCCCATGTATTAAAGAATGACCAAAACTCGTTATAGGAATTAACGCTCCTCCACCAACTTTTTTAATAATGACATCATAAATACTAAAAGTATCTAAAAAAGCTCCAATAACTACAAATAAACTTGTAATATGACCTGGAGTAAGTTTACTGTTATCCAAAATAATTTGCGCTAGTAAACATAAAAATCCACAAAATAGAAACGAATTAAAATATAGCATCTTAAATTACCTCCAAACTAATTGCATGAGCAATAGAGTAAATATTTTCTTTTTGATAAACCAAAGTTGGAGAAAATAAAGCTCCCGTTGCAATAATCAAAACTCTTTTTAATTTTTTTTCTTTTAGCATACTATAAATATATGAAAAACTTACCAAAGCACTGCAAGCCGGACCAGAACCACCAGCTTTAACTTCCTTTTGAAGTGCTAAATCATATAGCATAACACCACAATCATTATAATTTTCATCCAAATTTACATCATAATTGTTAAACATATATTCCTTAACAATTTCTTTACCATAGCGTCCTAAATCACCAGTTACAATTAAATCATAATCTTTAGGAGATCTGCCTGTTTCTTGAAAATGTGTTTTCAATGTATCAATAGCTGCTGGAGCCATAACCCTACCCATATCATTAGGATCATTTTGATCCATATCTATTATTTTTCCTAAAGTGGCACATTCAATCTTAACATCAGTTTTTTGATTAGTAAGTAGACAAGCAGCAGCTCCTGTTGCGGTAAAAGTAGCACTATCAGGCTTTGGCGCACCATACTCCGTTGGATTACGAAATTGCTTTTCACTACTCATATTATGAGAAGATACTAGCGTAACAGCATTATCAACTCTTTTATCATCAATAAAACTAGAGGCAATAATCATTCCTAAAACACTACTACTACAAGCACCATAAATACCTATAAAAGATTTACCAACATTACAAGCACCATAAGTAGTAGCAGTTATTTGATTTAAAAGATCTCCTCCCACTACTAAATCAATATCATTCTTATTTGTAGAAGTCTTCTTCATTAACATAATCAAAGCATCTTTTACAAGCTTTATTTCCGCTAACTCAAAAGAAGATTCTCCAAAATATAAATCTTTATAAGTTTTATCAAAATATTTTTTTAAAGGACCTTCTCTTTCATAAGGACCAGCAATTGTAGCTGTATCTTTTACATAAACATTATCATATTTAAAAGTCATGAAACACCTCCTATAAAATATCTAATCATGCCAAAAAACCAAGCTGAAACAACTCCATATAAAATAACACATCCAGCTAATTTAAAAATGTTCATACCTATACCATAGATTAATCCTTCCTTTTTATAATCCATTGCACTACTAGTCATAGAATGAGCAAATCCCGTTATAGGAATTAATAACCCACATTTAAAGCGATTAACCAACTTATCAAAAAAGCCTAATGCTGTAAATAAACTAGCTATAAAGATAAAAGTTACTATCATCAAAGTTGAAGAATCATTTCTTGATATATCAAAAATATCACTATAAAAAACGACTAACCACTCAGCTGCAAATCCTAAAATTCCACCAGTTAAAAAAGCAACAATTGCATTTTTACCTCTATTTTCCTCTGGCTTATGATTATTAGCTACTTTTTCATATTTTAAATTTTTCATTTTCTTCACCACTATTAATATGAAACAATTTCATAAAAAAAATACCTAGTTACCTAAGTATTTTGTAATTTTACTTTTAATTTTTGTAAAACTTTAGCCTCTTTTCTTGATACTTGTACTTGACTAATTCCCAATTGTTTACTGGTCTCACTTTGTGTTAATTCCTCATAATATCTAGCTAAAATTATATTTCTTTCTTCACTATCCAAATCATTAATTGCAGCTTTTAAATCCAAAACATCAGCACTCATAGAATTATCTTCTGTTTTAATTGAATTATATAATTCTAAACCTTCATCTTGAAAATCTAAACTACTAACAATATCTGTAGCATTTAAAGCCTCATTAACTTTTTCTAAATCTATATCTAAAAATAATGCTATTTCTAAATTACTAGGTTCTCTTCCCATCTTTTGTTGCATAACTTCACGAGCTTTTAAAATACTCCTATTTAATTTAATTAAATCTCTACTTATCTTAAGAGTACTACTATTTCTAATATATTGATTAACTTCTCCCAAAATATAATAATAAGCATATGTAGAAAATTTAGTATCAAAATCTGGTTTATATTTTTTATAAGCCTCTATCAAACCTAGCATTCCAACTTGAAATAAATCATCTTTATCAAATTTTTTAGTATATTTATTTATAATACTATGAATTAATCCTTCATAATCAAGTAAATCTTCCATATTCCTCCTTATAAATAAAAATAATTTAAGGCATCAACACAATCATTAAAAATAATATCATTTCGACAGCAATATTTTTTTAAAGAAAAATTATTAATACCACATAAAACTACTTTTCCACAAGAAAGAAATATTTCAACTAACTTATTTTGAATTAACTTAAAAACTCCCTCATCTAAACTATTAACATCTTTAAAATCAATAACAAAGTAATGCATATTTTGCTTATACAAAAGATAATTAATATCATTTTCTAAATCAGAAAAAGTTTCTTTATCCAAACTACCTTCTAATTTAATAAACATAATTCCTTTAATAACACTAGTAGAAATATCTAACACATAAACCACCTCTCGAAAAAGATGATAGTATAAATAGAAAAATATTTCTAGCAATTCGACAAAAGATGTCAAAATATTCGTTCGACACAATTCGACATTTACAAAAATTTTAAATTATGGAGTTAACACGAATCGAGTTGAATATTCAGGATTTCCAGGTCCTCCGCATCTTTGTCTAGAAAATATTCCAATACTATCTTGGGCAAAACCCATTCCACCTCTTCTATACCATGGGTTGTCACGAGTAACATTGTTTGCTACACTATTGTACCATTCTCGTGTTTCTGATAGTGCTTGTCCATAGCATATTCCTCCATTACAAGCTGTTATATCATTTTCATAACTTGATATTGTTGGATCTATTGATTTATAGGAATTGTAATACTTACTATTTGGTAAATTATAATCACCTACTTCTGCTCCTTCGTTATCTAATCCTTTAAAACCAGATTTGTGTGTTACTAATTTACCAGAATGCGTATTATCACCTTGGGCATCATATTCTAAAATTCCCATGACATAGTCATAAGCTCCACCACTCATATCAAA
>CANQEF010000052.1 GCA_947594675.1 uncultured Bacilli bacterium | reverse complement strand
GTCATTTTTTGATAGATTAAAATAATAAATTCTATATAAAAATTACTCCAAAAAGGGGAGTGATTAAAAAAAGTATATAAAAATATTGATAAATAAAGAAAAAATGGGTAGTTTGTATTAAAACTATGCACACTACCATACTTTAATCGAGGTGAGAATATGAAATACTACTGTATAGGAATAAAAGGAACAGGCATGTCTACTTTAGCACAAATACTTTATGATTTAGGAAATGAAGTAAGTGGATATGATGATGCCAAAGAACATAAATTTACACAGGATGGCCTAGAAAAAAGAAATATTAAAATATATTATGATAATAATCATGAAATAGATAAAGATACTATAGTTACTTATAGTGTTGCTTTTACTGAGGAACATAAAGAGATTAAAAGAGTTAAACAACTTGGATTAAAAATAGTTAAATATAACGAATTAATGGGTAGTCTAATTGAACAATTTAATTCTATTGGTGTTTCTGGTACTCATGGAAAAACAACCACAGCATCTATTATTAAACATATCCTTAGTGAAACTTTAGGCTGTAACTATTTTATTGGAGCAGGTGATGGTTATGCCTCTAAACATAATCGTTATTTTGTAGTAGAAAGTGATGAATTCAATCGTCATTTTACAGCTTATCATCCAACTTACGCCATTATTACAAATATTGAGGCTGAGCATTTAGAATGTTATAAAGATATAGATGATATTACTAAGACATTTGAAATTTTTGCTAATCAAACCAAAAATAAAATAATTGTAAATGGTGATAATCCGGAAATTAGAAAAATTAATTTCAAAACTAATGTTATATATTATGGTTTTAAAAGAGAAAATGATTATAGCATAAGAAATATTGATTTAAATGAAGAAAACTCTTCTTTTGATATATATCATAATGATATTTTTCTAGATCATTTTACAATTCCTCTTTTTGGAAAACATAATGTTTCAAATGCCTGTGCCGCTATTATTCTATGTAAGGAATTAGGAATTTCTCAAGAAGAAATTAAAAAGCTATTAAAAACTTTTAAAAATGCTAAAAGAAGATTTGCTGAGGAAGTTATCAAAGATACAATAATTATTGATGATTATGCCCATCATCCTACAGAAATAAAAGTTACTCTAGATGCTGTAAGACAGAAATATCCTAATAAAAAATTAGTTGTTGTCTTTGTACCAAATACTTATTCTAGAATTCGTGATTTTAAAGATGAGTTTATTAATGTCTTAAGTACTGCTGATAAAACTTATTTAACCGAAATAGATTGTAATCGTGAAAAACAAGAAGATTATCCTGGTATAACTTCTGAAGTTATTACAAAGGAAATTCCAGATGCTGAATTAATCTCTATCGAAACAATCGATAAGCTTTTAAATGAAAAGGATGCAGTCGTATGTTTTATGGGATGTGCTTATGTTGATGGAATCTTAAATGCCTTTAAAGAAAAGTTAAATTCTTAATAAACACTTTTTAAGTGTTTTTTTTGACTAGCTTTTTTTCACAAAATGTATTATAATATATGAATATTACTTAGGGGTGGAAAAAATGGATTTAAAAACTATTTCTGAAGATGAAAAACAAGAAGTATTAAAATCAATTTATAATTATAAAAAAAAGATTGACAAGCAATTTAGTTATTTAGCTATAGATTCTTTAAAACAAGATGCCTTATTCCAAGCAGCAATAGATAAATTATTAAGAACACCAACTTCAGATGACAAAGATTTTAAACGAGCATTTAATAAAAATTATATCCAAGAATATATGCTTTTACTTAAAGAATTATTTGAAAATGCTAAAGATAATACTATTTTAGAAAAGTATACTAACAATTATTTTACTAGGAATGAACACATAGACTCAGAAAGTAATCTTTTAAACTTTATCAATGAACTGGAAAAGCTTTATGAAAATATTTCTTTTGAAGACTATTATTACTTAATTGATAATCCTTTGGTAAAAAAAGCTATTGAAAAAGTAATTTATAAAGACGGAATTATTAATAAATATAAATTATTAGAAATTACAAAAAGTAATTTGATAAATTTAATTGACCCATATTGTCAGAAAAATAACATTAAAATTCCTGAATTCTCTTTAAATAATGAATTATATGAAGAAGAAAACAATGAAGAATTATCTAAGAAATATTTTTCTAACACAAAAAAGCCTGAAGATTACTATTCTGGTGATAACATTAGGGATTATATAAACAATATCCCTCATAAAAAATTAAGTGATGAAGAAGAAAAATATTATTTAAAAAGAATAGCTCTAGGAGATAAAGAGGCCAAAAACTATTTTGTAGAACATAACTTATCACTCGTCGTTTCTATTGCTAAAAAATACATAGGACATGGTGTTGCTTTTCTTGATTTAATTCAAGAGGGAAACATTGGCTTAATGATTGCTATAAATAAATTTGATATTAATAAAGGCTTTAAATTTTCAACTTATGCTACTTGGTGGATAAGACATAAAATAACTCGAGAACTCGCTAATAATTCCCGTAGTATCCGCTTACCAGCATATATTAGTACTGATATAAATAAACTACTTAGAAAAAAAGAAGAAATGATTCAAGAACATGGTCAAGAGCCAACAGTTGAAGAATTAGCCAATAGATTATCTACAGATAGTACTAAGATAGAGAATTTACTAAATTTAAATCAAGAAATAATTAGTTATAATACTGAAGTATACGATGATGAAAATAAAGAGGTAGAAATAAAAGATTTTTTGAAAGATGACAGAATTAACATTGAAGATGAATATATTTTAAGAAATCTTAAAGACATTATTAACTTATCCTTGGAAAAGTTAAATCCTAATGAACAAAAAGTAATTAATTTAAGATTTGGTTTAAATGATAAAAAAGAATGTACACTTTCAGAAATTGGAAGAATATTAAATATTTCTGGAGAAAGAGTACGTCAAATTCAGAATAATGCTTTATTAAAACTTTATAATGATCCACAAATGAAAAAGAATATCAATTATTTAGATAATCCAGAATTAATAGAGACAACTTTAGTTAAAAATAAAGTCCAAACACTATTTAGTATGATATTTTTACCTAAAAATTGTGTTGTAAAAGGAATAGAATATTTAGATGCCGATGAACAAAAATATTTGCAAGAAATTTATGGTTCCGATTACTCAAAAAGAGTTGCTTTTAATGAAAATGATCAAAAATTAGTATATATTTATAATAAATTAAATATCATTTCTCAAGCAATTAATAGACCCAATATGATAAAAGTTAATAAAGATAGTCTAATTAAGGCTCTTAATGTAAAAGATATTTCCGAATTAAATAAAAGATTAGTTAGCTTAAAAGAAGAAGATCTAAAATTACTTCTTAGAAAATATAAAAATAATCCTATTAATAATGATCTAGAAGAATTACCATTACCTTTAGAACACTATCTCACTAAAGTTATTAATAGTTTAAAAATTGACAATAAAAGAAAAATAAAAATCAAAAAAGAAAAAATTTCTTTTTCCAATAATAATGTAATTAGTTTGAACACTTTAAATACGGCCTTTAACTATTTATCTAGTGAAAAACAAGCTTATTTAAGAAATAATTTTAAAAATTTAGATAGTCAATTTATCAATATTGAAAATTTAGAGGCCTATGAAGATATTGTAATTCAAGAATTGGTTACTTATGCCATTAACATTCAAAATACGAATCATTATGATTTAAATATTAATGATTGCTCATTTTTAGATTTAACTGTTGCGGAAAATATCGAGGAGTTGAAATTTCATTTAAATTCGCTTACCTTAAATGAATTAGAACTTTTACAAGAAAGATTTGGTACTGATTTCCTAAATTCATTGCAAGTTAATGAAATCTCTTATAGTAAAAATGAAAAGATTATCACTAAAATTATCCCTAAACTAAATAATAAAATATTATCCTTAAAACGAGAATTTGAAAGTCTTTTAGATAATTATCAAAACTTAGTAGAAAAAGTCTTTTCATATTTATCTAGTAACGATTTAGAAAAAGTAAAAAACTTTTTAAATACTAATGATAAACTAATGAAAGATGATTATGAAAGATTAAAATATAATATTTTACCTGGATTAAATATAGCTATAGAATATTTAAAAAATAATGATGAATTAAATGAAGAGACTTCTAATAAAATAAAAATACTTTTTAAAGAATCAAATAAGGCGGCTAAATTCTTCAAAATGGGAGTTGAAGATTTTAATAAAATTTTTGAAACATTGTCACAAGAAGATAAAAATATTATGTATAAAAAGTTTGGACAAAGTCTAAATAAAGAATTACCTACAGTAATATTTACAGCAAAAGAAAAAGATTCTTTTCAAAGAATTAAACTAACTTTTAATGAACAAATAATGTCAAAAGAATTTGATGAAGATAAGATAATTGGTACAATCTTAGATTATCTAAGTAAAGATAGTAAAATTATCTTAAATAAAGTTTTAAAAGAAGAAAAAATATCAGCTGATGAATTTCAACTTATTAAAGAAAATATTTTACCTAGTATAAAAAATTTTATTGACTATTATTATTCTAATAATCCTACTTATAAAACGATCTTACAAAAAATTGAATCATCAGTTAAACTACTAGCAAAAAATTATAAAAAAAGAACAGGCTTTAGTTGTAGTAAAGAACAATTAGAATATGTTATTTCTTATTTACCTGAAGAAGAAAAAACTTTTATTTACCAGCTATTAGGCCCAGACTTGGATAAAAAATATATATCAGTTGATGATTATAATACTTATATAAATATATCAAGACACATATCTAATTATTTATTAATGTCTAAAAGATCAAACATTAAAATTAATTCTTATGAACAATTAGATGCTGATAATTACTATATACAAAGAGCCTTGGAATACTTTGATGTTTATGATAAAAGACTTTTAAGAGCTAAGTTTGGTCTTGCTAAAAAAAGAATTGATTTAGATAAATTAAGTGATTCTGAAAAAGACAGGCTCGAAAATGAATTAACACCATCTTTTAAAGAATTAATTAATCTAATAAAAAACAATCTTCCATTACCTCAAAAATATATTGATAATTTAAATAAACTTAATATTGAGAATAATACTAGGAATATAAAATTTAATTGTTCTAAGGAAGTATTGCAAAAAGCCATTTCTAGATTAGATACTGATGAAAAACTTTTAATATATGATGTTTTAGGGCCAAATTTAGACAATGAAAGTACAACTAAAGAAAAATATCAACAAGCTAAAGAGACTATTCATAAATTACGAAGAAAAATAATTAATATTTGTAAAAATAATCCTAAATTAGATAGTAATGATATAACTAATTTAAAAAAGATATATCTTGATCTGGATTCTGATATTAAAGATTTATTACCTTTAGAGTATAAAGAAACTTTAAAGACAATTTTTAGTAAAGATTATACAACTATTTCTGAGGAAAAGAAAAATTTTGAAGCCTTAAAATACTTCATGCAATTTGTAAGAGATAATTGTTGTGCAACTAATAAAGAAAAGAAAAAACTAAAGTTAAATCAATAGAATATTTTTTCTTTTAAAAGTTAGTTGAATTTAGAAAAATATTATGTTAAAATTATTAATGTCGAAAGACATTAGTTTTGGTCTGTTGGTGAAGTGGCTTAACACACCACCCTCTCAAGGTGGCATTCACGGGTTCGAACCCCGTACAGACTACCAGATTGATTGATACTCGAAAAGCTCGAGTAAAGATAGAACCCTACTCTCAAATTAACTTGAGAGTAGGGTTATTTTGTCAATTCAGAAAAACACACTTGCATATTGACAGTTAATATGCGTGTGTAAATACTAAAAATATAAATACATATCTACAAAATTAATTTTTATTTTTGATTATCATTTCAATTAATTTTTTTGTACTATAATTTGGCTCTTTTTTATCTATTGTTGCAATTACTATAGATCTTTTTGGAATATTAGGAAAAACTTCTATTTCATATAGTGATTTATTTTTCAATTCGCTAGTAATGAATTCTTTAGTAGCATATCCTATACCAAAGCCTGCTTTCATTAAATCAATGATTAAATTATAGCTAACTACTTCTAATTTTGGTTTTATATCAATATTGTTGTCTTTCAAATATTTATTTAAATAATTTCTACTATTTGAGGATGAATTTGGAAAAATTAAAGGGAAGTTTTTTAAATTCTTTATGTTTAATTTACCATTAGTTAAATCATAATATTTTTTATTCCCAACAAATATATCGTTTACATTAGTTATTGGAATTATGTTTAAGTCTTTATTCTCACTGGTCGGCGTGAATAAGATTAAGATATCTAAATTTCCATTTCGTAGTTCCTTTAATAAATTAGTAGAAAGATTATTATTAATTTGTATATCTATTTTAGGATATTTTTCATGAAACTCTTTTAAATATGGAATTAAAATATGCCTGCAAATTGTTGTTGATACACCAATTCTAATATTTCCACTATCTAAGTTTTTTAGATTAGATAATGCATTTTCCCCATTATTAATATTTTCAATTCCTTTTTTTACATATTCAAATAAAACACTACCTTCATATGTTAATATTACTCCATGCTTTGTTCGTGTAAATAAACTAATTCCTAACAGTTCCTCTAATTTTTTTATTTGAAATGTTATTGCTGGTTGAGAAATGAAAAGAAGATTTGCTGCTGCTGAAATACTACCATTTTTTGCAACCGCATAAAATATTCGGTATAAATCTAAATTGATATTCATAATATAAACACCTCTTATATTAGATATAAAAAATATATATTATATTTATATCACAATTTAATGTATAATTCAAATAAGAGGAGCTGATATTATGCAACAAATAGACAATGAAAATAATATATTGATTAAAGATATTATGGATTTAAAAGAAAAGCAAAAAAATAAACAAGAATTAAGAAAAGAAATTGAAGAATTAGCCCAAATTAAATCACTAAAAAGAATAGAACAAGAGGAATTAGAGTTACATAATAAAATTAGTAAACTTTCTACTTATGAAATGACACAGATTGGTAATATAATTGCAAAGTTAATGACACAATTTGAAGGAATACCATATCATTGTATTAAAAATGATTGGGCTTTTAGAGATTGTAATTATTGCATAGAGCCTAAAGATAAAAAATTTGCCATGGATAGCATTTATCCAAATTATAAATTAAAAGGTATTGATAGCTTTCTTTGTTCTAAAGCTAAAACATCTTTATGTTTATTACAATTATCTACTTTTACGTCAAATAATAGAAAAATTACAAAACATACAGAAAGTTATATCCAAGTTTTTATTGATTATTTATATGAAAAAAGATCTAGTCAATCACTTTATGAAATTAGTATTGAAAAATTAGATGAATTTTTACAAGAATTTTTAGAAATGTCAAAAATTCTACAATTGCAAAGAAAAGAAAAAATAGAAAATTTGTTAGAAAAAAGATTGTCGCTTAAAAAAAGAGAAGAATATGAGAAATCATGTTTAATAGATAGAAAATTAATTTTTAATTCATTAGCTTACATTATTAATCACTACGAAGAAAATATGAGTGCAATACAAGAAACAGAAGAGGAATGGTCAAGAAGTAATCAATGGAGTGAATTGTATGGTTATCATAAATTGACTATTAAATTCAATGGAGAGAAAGTATTTTTTAAAACAAAAGTTGATTCTGTGGGTGTTTATCCAGATGAAGAATATTGTGGTGTTTATGTTAACGTAAATAAGGATACTAATATTTGTTTTTTTGATATTAAAAGAGTATTTATGCCTATTTTAAATAATAGTAATTATGCAATTAATTTTATGAATATGATTGAAGAAATATATGGAGAAAAACGTAATATAACTGCTGAAGATTTGCATCCACTATTTGTATCTGTAAGTAATGAACATAAATCAAAACAAAGAATTCTTAGAATGGAAAAAAGTTTAATTGAAAAATGACAAAATAATATAATTTTGTGATATAACCCGAGTTTGACAGTTACTTTAAGTCAAAACAAAGAACAAACCGTTATTTTATAAGGGTTTAATGGATT
>CANQEF010000051.1 GCA_947594675.1 uncultured Bacilli bacterium | reverse complement strand
TAACATATAATCAAATAGTTTAAAATGATTTTTAGATTCAGTTAAATCATCTAATTTAATTAAATCATCACTTTTAGTAATAAAAGAAGATGTGTCAAATATTGCCTCAGTCTGTTCACTAGTTAATCTACTACCTTCTATTTTATTTGAATTATAAGCAAAATTAACTTGTGAATAATGGTATATATTCCCCTTGAATTTAGATTGTTTTTGTTTAATTAATTCATTTTTTATTTTATTTATATTCATAAATTCACCCACTTTCTGACTTTTATTATTCTATTTATTATATTCTTTCAAAAATTCTTCTAATTGTTTTTCATTCAAAAATATTTCTTCAAAAATATTATATAGTATATCTGTTGCTTCATACTCTCCAATTGCATAACATTTTTTCCCTAATCCATATGCAATTCCTGATTCAATATGTGCTGCCTTACCTGCAGGTAAAACAAGTAGTAAATTTTTTGAATTTTTTTCTCCTTCTAAATCATCATTAAATAATTTTAAAACAATATCATTTTTTAATCCTAGGGATTCAAACTCTTTTTGTTTTTCTTCGGAAGTTTGATTTTTATTTCCATACTTTAGTTTGTACTTATCTATATTGAAATTTAGTCTATCATAAATTATCACACATGTGGTACTTCATGTACAAAAGTTCTATGAATACATCTTTCCTGAACACCTTCGTTAATGGCACCCATCATTCCACCATTATTATAATTCATGTTCATATTAACATCAACATTCATATCATTATCAACAACATTATTATTTCCTATAACAGAAGACTCAAAATTTGTCATATTGCTTTGATCAAACATAATATAAATACCTCCTCTAATTTATACTATGTTTAAAATTTATTTAAGACACTAATAAAGCCCATAGATTTTCAATTATTTATAGACTTAGAAAGGTAATTTCATATTACCATTTGTAACTTGTTTCATCATCATTTTCATCTGATCAAATTGTTGTAACAAACGATTAACTTCCTGAACACTTCTTCCACTACCAGATGCAATTCTTGTCTTTCTACTAGCTTTAATTATGCTAGGATTTCTTCTCTCTTGAGGAGTCATTGACAAAACTATTGCCTCAATATGAGCCATTTGTTTAGGATCTATCTTAATATCAGACAAACCCATTTTTTTAGCTCCTGGTAATAATTTTATCAAATTTTCTAAAGGTCCTAATTTTTTCATCTGTTTCAAAGTTGACAAAAAATCTTCCAAATCAAATTTTCCCTGTTGCATCCTCTTAGCTGTTTTTTCAGCCTCTTTCTCATCAATAGCCTCAGTAGCCTTTTCAACCAAGGAAACAATATCTCCCATACCTAAAATTCTTCCTGCCATTCTTTCAGGATCAAAAGAATCTAAACCATCAAGTTTTTCAGAAACACCTATAAATTTTATTGGCACATTAGTAAGATGTCTAACAGATAAAGCTACACCTCCACGAGTATCTCCATCTAATTTTGTAAGTACAACACCAGTTAAAGGCAACTTATCATTAAAACCCGTAATTACATTAATAGCATCTTGTCCCATCATAGCATCAATTACTAGCAATATTTCCTGTGGATTAATAGCCTCTTTAATATTATCAAGCTCATCCATCAATTCTTCATCTATATGAAGACGACCAGCAGTATCTATTAAAACATAATCAAAATTATTTTTCTTAGCATAATCAATTGACCTATTAGCTATTTCTACAGGATTTGCCTTTCCTTCTTCATAAACTTCAATATTTAATTGTTTACCAAGCTGTTTCAATTGATCAATAGCTGCAGGCCTATAAACATCACAAGCTACAAGTAAAGGTTTTTTAGCATGTTTCTTTCTTAAAAAATTAGCAAGTTTTGCAATAGTAGTTGTTTTTCCAGAACCTTGTAGACCAACTAGCATTAATATGGCCGGGTTTCCATTCATATTTAAATAAGCATTTTCTCCCCCTAACAAAGCAACTAGCTCATCTTTTACAATTTTTACAAATAAATCACCAGGATTTATACTACTAGCTACTTCTTCTCCTAATGCTTTTTCTTTAACATTACTTGTAAATTCTTTAACAACTTGATAATTTACATCAGCCTCTAACAAAGCTAATCTTATTTCCCTCATCATATCAGAAATATTTTCTTCTGTAATCTTCCCATATCCTTTTATTTTATGTATAGCATTTTGTAATCTATCTCCCAAAGTTTCAAACATTTCCATGTCGAGTAGACGAATCTCGACTGCACCTCTCTTTCTATCTAATAAAAAGCTTATTAAACGTCTCAATTTAAAATTTTTCTTCTTAAGTATATTATACCTTAAAATAACACCCAACCAAAATAATTTTACCAAATTTGAACAAAAATGATAAATTCTAAACTCATTATGCTTTAAATTATTTGTATGCCAGCAACAATTCAATAATAATTCAAACGTTTGTAATTGTCAATTGAACAAATTAATCACACTAATCATAACTACATCCAAAAAGTCATTAAAATTTTACTTTATAAAACGAAAATTATATTGATAAAGATAAAAGAATTAAAACCCAAGTTTTTTTTACATCATAAAGAGTGGTAAATTTCCATCACCACTCATCACATTTTAATAACTACTTAACTTAAGCAAAATCTGGACCTAAATCATCATCTACATCATCTAAAACCAACTCCGGCATACCTTGCTGAGCAGTTTGCGCAACAGATGATTGACTAACTGTATTATTAACATCAGGTACTATGTCTGGTATTCCTCCTTCAGAAGTTCCTGTATTTATAGTAGCATTTAAATTAATTGGAGAAATACTAACTGAATCAGTAACCGAATTAGTTGAAATAGGTTGCTTATTACCATTTACCTCAATATTTAAATTACCTGAAAAACTACTCTCTTCTACATCATTTGCCTCATCATTTAAACTATTAGAAGAAAGATCATCAACAGGAGCTTGATTTATAGATGGTACTTCACTTACAGGAGAAATTTCAGGAACAGGAGTTGCTTTAGGAATCTCAATGGTATTGACTTGAGCAATATTACTTTGACCAACACCAACATTTGGAGCCGGTGCATCTATTGGAACAACTGCATTTACACTTTGAACATAACCTTCACCATTCCAAATATTAACAACATCACAGTTGCTACTTAACGGAGATGGATTAGGCATTTCCATCTTTACAATTAAAGGAATTCTAAATGCCATTCCAAAACCTAAACAAGTTCCAGATTGTAACGTTTTCTGTTTCTCTACAATTTCATCACTTATATTAGGAACCATCTTTCTAATATAATCAACATCAACTGGGTGATTCATTTTAAAAATCAAGAAATTAGAACACTGAGAAATAACAGTATCAGATAACTCAACCGGTCTTTGTGAAATAAGCCCTAGAATAACACCATACTTACGTCCTTCCTTAGCAATTCTTTCAAATATATTATACCCAATCAAGAATCTATCAGTATCATTTTGAATATATCTATGAGCCTCTTCAACGATTATATGAAATGGAATACTTGCCCTATTCTTTAAAGCCTTAGCAAATTCAAAAACTAATCTAGAATAAATCTTCGTAATAACTTTAGCAAAATCATCATCTACATCATCCAAATTAAAATTAACAATCTGATACTTATCCCCATTATTAATTAATAAAGAAGATAAATAAGTCTCTAGTGAAACATACTCATCGACATTAAAATATTTAGCATTATCACCAACAATCAATGAATGCAAACGTACCCTAAGAGTAACAGCATCTCCATAAGTATTTTGATTTCTTAACCAACCCTCACTAATCAAAGTAAAGTTTAAAGCTCTTTCCAAAGTATCTAAAGTATAAAAAACTCCTGTATGTGGCTCATAATCATCAAACTCTTCCTTTATAAATGATGTAACATATTCCGTTAATAAGACACTCTCAGAAAAGTTACCAGAATTATCTATCAAAAAGCACTCTCTAAATTTTCTAACATAACCAATTCCTTGTACAGGAGCCTCCAAATTAAATTCAGGAGTCGAACAACTAGCTAAAATTGAAAATATTTCATTTCTTTTATTTGGAGCTGTTTCATTAGTATAAAGAATAGTCATTATAGCCTTAGCAATTAAATGGTTTTTATAGGCATTAGCATCTACTTCTTCTTGTGAAAATACTAACGCTAATTTCAACATTCTTTCAATAATAGGTAACTGTGAATGGTTAGTAGCTTGCAATAACAAAGCCAAATCTGTAGCATTTAATAAGTATATTGGCAAACGCAACTTTTCACCAATGCCATCGACTTCATTTGTAGAAAAGAAACGATAATGATATTTAGGATTAAGCTCATTCAAATTTCTAAAAGCATTGTAATACTCACCAGATGAATCAAAAAGTAATATATTTGCCTTATAAGGATCCAATCTTTTATCACTAAACATATTTTGAAAAAGCCTAGAAATACCACAACTCTTACCACTACCAGAATTACCAAAGATAGCAAAATGATTACTAAAGAAATTATTGACATCCAAATAAACTGGAAAATCATTGTAAAAAGGACTAACACCCAATTTCATAAAACCATTTGTATCAGTACCAGTAATCATAGGAACTTCTTCTTGAGTAATAACTCTTATTTTAGCATCTAAAGAGGGTTTTCTAATTGTACCACCTACTAAACGTCCATTAACAATTTCTCCCAAAAACCTAGCTTTAACAATATTTCCATCCAAGTCATCAACTTCGCCTAAAACTTTTTTTACATCATCTTCAAATATTAAATGTAAATTCATTAAATTCATAGTAACTTCTGCATTTTCTTTTAATTTAATACTTGCAGCATGATCACTAATATAAATTATCTTATCAAACATATTTATCCCCTCTATTCTACTATACCTAAATTATACCTATTTTTTCTTGTTTATACAAGAACAATTAAAATAAAATTAAAAATTTAAAAAAATATAAAGAGAGAACAAGTATATTAAAATATTGTTTCCAATTCCTTAGCAAGATCATTATCTTTTATTTTATTCTTTATCTCATTAATCTTTTTTTTCTTCTCCAATAATCTTAGTTTTTCCTCATATTCTTTCAACCTACTTAAAGTAATATGAAGTTGTTTAAAAATAGCATTCCTACTAACACTAAAATTTTCAGCCATTTCGCTAAAACTTAGATTATTAAAATAATAATCCTCAAAATATCTTCTTTGCTTATCAGTTAACAATTTTCCATATAAATCATACAACTCATTATAGTATAATACTTCTTCCATCTCATCCACCTTAATTTAAAAACTACATCATATCTTTAAACAATCCATAAATATATTTTTCAATATCAAAAACACTCAAATCATCTTTAGATTCCCCTAGTCCAATAAATTTAACAGGCAAACCAACTTCTTCTTTAATAGCTAAAACTATTCCTCCCTTAGCTGTTCCATCTAACTTTGTTAAAACTATTCCCGTAATATTTGTTATTTCTTTAAAAGCTTTAGCCTGACTAATTCCATTCTGTCCAGTAGTAGCATCTAGAACCAATAATGTTTCACTTGCTCCACCTTCAATAAAACCATCAATTACTTTATTAATTTTTTCCAATTCCTTCATCAAATTAACTTTATTTTGTAATCTACCAGCAGTATCAATCATAACAACATCATAATTTTCATCTGTTGCCTTTTTTAAACCATCAAAAACAACACTTGCAGGATCGCTACCTTCTTCTTTTCCATAAAAACCAACATCTATCTTCAAAGCCCACTCTTTTAATTGCAAATAAGCACCAGCTCTAAAAGTATCAGCTCCAACTAACAAAACTTTTTTACCCTCATTTTTCAATTTATAAGCTAATTTACCAATAGTTGTAGTTTTACCTACTCCATTGACACCAACAAATAAAATAGTTGTTAGTCCTTTTTCATTATAATTAATTTTGCTACTTAAAACTTCATCATTAACATAAATTATAAATAATTCATCAACTATAATTTCTCTCAACTCACTAGGATCAGTTATTCCTTCTTTTTTTACTCTATCTCTTAATCGTTCTATAAAATTCATAACTGTATTTACACCTATATCAGCCATAATTAATATTTCTTCTAATTCATCAAAATATTCATCATTTACTTTATTATAACGATTAGTTAAATTAACAAGCTTTGATACAAATCCCTCTCTAGTCTTAGTTAAACCTTTTTCATATCTTTTAACTTCCTTACTAACTTCTTGTTTAGATTTATCCTTTAAATTACTAGAAGACTCTACAGCGACATTTTGTATATCCAAATCATTTTCTATATCTGTATCAGTTGTTTTTTCAATTATATTTTCTTGAACATCTTTATCTTTTTGTTCATTTTTAAACATTTCTTTTATTTTACTAAAAATTCCCATATCTAATCACCCTGGATAAATTGTACCCCAAAAATTCTTTTAAAGCAACAATACAAAAGTAAAATAATCTCACAAACTAGAAATAATTTTTATAATCTATTATCTTTTTTCTTTCCATTTTTTTAGTATTCAATTTCTGCTTTATTTTATCTCTAGTTTCTTCTCTTACACTTTGATAAATGACATCACAATCCATAACAGCCGAAATAATATCATCACCTAAAACCATATCCCGATTATTATATAAAGCATATGCAAAAGACTTTTCAACTATTGTCAAAACCAAATCAGGATTACATCTTAAATCACTATAAACCCTTTTTGACTGTTGAGTAACATTTATTAATTCATCTATTACTTGCTTATCATATATAGATTTAATTCCATATTGTAACTCATATTTCTTTACAATCTCACCTATTATTTTAAATAGTAAATCCTTATTAGGTTCTTTAATATCTAAACGCTCAAATCTTCTTTTAAAAGCTGAATCTCTCTCTATGATATTATCATATTCTGTAGAAGTCGTAGTAGCTATCATTTTAATTTTACCTCTGCCCAAGAAAGGCTTTAATATATTAGCTAAATCTAAAGTAGAAGAACCTGCCCCAAGCCCAAAAACAGTATGAATTTCATCCATAAATAAAATTATATTCTCATGCTCAACTATATTTTGAAGTAAATTATTAATTACCTTTTCAAAAGAACCTACAAATTTACAGCCTTCAACCAAATTAGCCGCATTTACTGATAAAATCTGCTTATTTTTCAAATTTTCAGGCACATTTCCTCTTTGAATGTCATAAGCAAGTCCTTCAACAATTGCCGTTTTTCCAACACCACCTGGTCCGACTAACATCAAAGACTTATCTTGCATAAGCAAATTAACTTTAGCCTTACATAATTCACTGTCCCTACCAATTGCTGGATTAAATTCAAAATTCTCATCAGTTAAAAAAGTACCATATTTATTAAAAAAAGATTCCACTTTATCATCATACTTTTTTTCATTAAGAAAAAAATTCTTATTTACTTTAGTAATATTCTTTACTTGCTTTAAAGTTTTATTATAAAAAATATCATAAAAACATTTTCCATCAGTAAAAGGAGAATTATTATATATTAAGCTTGATAATAATAGAACAATTAAATTAGATCCAATACGTCTTTGATCCCACAATAAAATAATTAATGACTCTATTGATAAATAATCAAGTATACTCTTCATCTCATTAAAAAGATTCAAAAAAGTCTCTTCTAAATTATCATCTATTTCCTCATTACTAATCCTTTCTAACTCAAATCTATCAAAATTAACCCCCGCATCATCAATATCAAGAGATCTAAGAACATTTTCTAAAGTAAGATTAAAATCCTCAAAAATTTCTAAAGCTTTAGAATCTACAAAAAAAATAGCTAAAAATATACTTAAATATTTCTTATCATTATTAGTAATATTATCACTAACAATATCACCACTAACAATACCATTATTATTTATAGACAAATTAATCTTAATATCGCTATCTTTCAAAAAATTATATATCCTAGCAGCTTTTTTAAATACTAAAACAACATCAGCATCATCCATTATATAGCCCCCTATAAATGTCCATAGCATAACATATAAGATATTTTTAGTCAAGAAAAAACCCAGTAGTGTTAATCCTTTTATGATTAATTTATGATAATGTCTTAAGTGTTAACTTTTGAAAATGTCTCAAAAGTAATATATAATATGTCACT
>CANQEF010000050.1 GCA_947594675.1 uncultured Bacilli bacterium | reverse complement strand
CTGTTCCCATCCCGAACACAGAAGTTAAGCCACTTTACGCCGACGATAGTGTATGCGAAAATAGGAAGTTGCCAAGAATTTTTTTGTTTTATATAAAAATTAAAATAATTATGATTATAATTACGTAAAAATTACTACTTAATAATAAATTTTTATCTATAAAACGAAAATCATTTATTTTAATTTTTGTACAAATATAATGAACAATACTACTATAGGAGTGATGAATAAATTGAAAGAATTATTTGAAAAAATAATTAGCTTATCTTTAAAAAAAGGCTGTAATTATGTAGAAGTCTATTATGAAGAAACCAAAACTACAAAATACAATCTTATGGATAGTAAATTAGATGATATTGTAAATTTATTAAAAAAAGGTATTGGAATTAGAATCATTAAAGATGAAAAAATATACTACACATCAACCAACGATGTTAGTGAAAAAAATGTTTTAGCCGCCACGAAAAAGCTTTTAAAAAACATAAAATGTGAAAATAATACAAAAAATGTAACATTTACTTTAAATAAATTAGAAGAACAATATGCTGACATAAAAATTCCTCATGATAAATTTCCAATTACTAAAAAGATTTCAATACTAAAACAAATGGATAAAAAAGCTCGTAAAGTATCAAAAACTATTTCTGGAGTACATAACTGTCTCATTGAAAATGAAAAAAAATATATTATTTCTAACAGTAATGGAATTTTCAAATCTTCCAATGAAGTAACAACTAGACTAATGTGTATTCCTTATGCCACTAAAAATGGTAAAACAGAAACGACATTTAAAGCATATGGAAAAGGACAAGGCTATGAATTTTTAGAAGACTTCGATTATCTAAATTATGCTCAAGAAGTAGCTAAAACAGCTGTAAAAAAATTATCTGCTGAAAAATTTCAGGGAGGAAAAGTACCAGCAATTTTAGGTCATGGTTTTGGAGCAGTAATTTTTCATGAGGCATGTGGCCATTCACTAGAAGCCACGAGCACAGCAGATAATTTAAGTGTTTTTTCAAATAAAATTGGTCAAAAAATTGCTACTTCTAAGGTTACTTTAATTGATGATGGCACAATTCCTTATGAATGGGGAACAACACTAATTGATAGTGAAGGACATAATACTCAAAAAAATATTTTAATAAAAAAAGGAATCTTAAATAGTTATTTAGTTGATTATGCAAACACTAAAAAATTAAACCATCCTTTAACAGGCTCAGGACGTCGTGAAAGTTATCAATATCCACCAACTTCTAGGATGAACAACACTTATTTAGAAAAAGGTACAGACAAAATTACAGACATGATAAAAAGTATTGACTACGGCATTTATTGCAAAAGTCTTGATGGAGGAAGTGTCGATGTTAATACAGGAGATTTTAATTTTTCAGCTGATGAATGTTATTTAATTAAAAATGGCGAGATTAAAAATATGATAACAGGAGTAACTTTAATTGGCAAAGGACAAGATATTTTAAAAAAAGTAGAAATGGTTTCTGATGATTTAGTATTGGAAACAGGCTATTGTGGTAGTCAAAGTGGAACAGTTTTAGTAACAGTAGGTGAACCGACCATCAAAATAAGTGAAATACTTGTAGGAGGACAAAGCTAATGACAATAGAAGAATTTATACCTTTAGCGATACAAAAAAATATAAAACAAATAGAAGTTATTCAATATGAAAATAATTCATTAGATTTAGCAATATTAAATAATCAACAAAAAAATTTTATAACTTCAAATGAAACAACATATGACATTAAAGCAAAAATAAACAAAAAATATGTAAAAATATCATCGAATTACTTAGACGAAAGTCTTTTTCCTATTTTGAAAGAAAAAAGCGACTATATAGAAAGCATCTATGACGATTTTATAATTGAAAATCCAACAAAAACAAAAATTTCCAAAGCCAAGCCAATTAAAAATATTGATTTAAAACGTTTTTTAGCATTAAGTAATCTAACGAAAGACTACGAGCACATAACTAATCTAGAGATTAACTATAATATATCAAATAATTCCAAAAGAATAGTAAATTCTAATGGGTTAGATATTTCAACTTCTAAGAATCTAGAAATTTTTGATGTTCAAGCAACAGCAAATATAAATAATTGTTTTTTTACCAATAGTGAAACAATTTATAATGTTAAAGATGCCATAAATTATGAAGACATAGTAAAAAAAGTACTAAAAGATATTCAATTAAATAGTAAGCAAGAAAAATTAAAGAATGGTAAATATAATGTAATTGTTTCTGAAACATTTATGTCCAAAATATTAAAAGAATTTATAAGACTCATTTCCAAAGAAGAAATACGTAAAAATATTTCATGCATGAGTAATAAGATAAATAAAAAAATATTTTCTCAAAAACTTACTATAATTGAAGATCCTACAAATAGAAACTATCCCTCATTTTGTAGATTTGACGATGAGGGGACAAAAACTTATAAAAAAGAAATCATTAAAAATGGTATATTAAAAACTTATCTATATAATAATAAAGAAGCATTATTGGAAAATAAAACATCTACAGGGAATGCCTACAACAATAGTATTTCAGCAAACAATTTGTACATAAAAGAATCAAAAATTGAAAATAATCTTGTTCAAGAAATAAAAAATGGTCTTTATATAAGTAAATATCAAGATACAGGTGGTATAACTCTAAATCCCACAACAGGTGATATATCAGTACAAATATATGGTTACATAATTAAAAATGGAAAATTTATTTCAACATTTGAGCCTTGCATTTTAACTACAACGATTTTTGAATTATTTAACAACATCAAAGAAATCGGAAATATGAAAAAATTTAAAACATCTAAGACAGCTTCACCTGAAGTTTTAATAGAAAATATGTCAATTTCTAGTAATTAATTTAAAATGGAGTTGTGCAACTCTTTTTTTTTGATTATAATAATTTGTAGGTGATAGAAATGGATTATAAAATAACAACTTATTCAGAAGAAGAAACAATTGAGTTAGCTCAAAATATTGAATCAGAAAAATTTCCTAATATGGTAATATGTTTGCGGGGAGATTTAGGTAGTGGGAAGACAGTTTTTACAAAAGGATTTGCTTCTGCCATGGAAATAAAAGAAGAAATAACTTCTCCGACTTTTAATATTATAAAAGAATATACATCAGGAGATATGCCCCTATATCATATGGATGTTTATCGTCTTGATGGTAAAGTAGAAGACTTAGGAATTGAAGAATATTTTACTAAAAAAGGAGTAACTATTATCGAATGGGCTGACATGATAGAAGATTATCTTCCTGAAAAAAGACTAGATATAAAGATAAAAAATTCTTCTGAAGATGAAGATAAACGTATTATTACTATAACCCCATATGGCAAAAAATATGAAGACTTATGCGGAGATGTGCTATGAAATATTTATACATAGACACATCATCTAGTTATCTATATAGTGCGATTTCCACAGAAGATAATCTACTTTGTGAAATAAAAAAAGAATTTGGACACACTTTATCAGAAGAAGCGTTGCCAACAATTGTCGAAATGTTTACAAAAAATAATATAACTCCAACAGACATTGATAAAATAATTGTTGTTAACGGACCAGGATCATTTACTGGAATAAGAATAGGTATAACAATCGCGAAAGTATATGCATGGACTTTAAATATTCCAATTACGACAATATCATCTTTAGAGGCCATGGCCCTATCAAAAGATGATAATCTAATTCATATACCTGTTTTAGATGCTAGAAGAGGCTATGTTTTTGCTGCTATATATAATCATGATATGTCTGAAATTATGCAGCCTCAATATATAAAAATTCATGATTTACTTCAAAAAATAAATGATATTAATCAATATGAAATTATAACTAATGATGAAATAAATGACTTTCCTATCAAAGAAAAGTATAATCCTAACATTTTAAAAATTATTAACTTTTTCAAAGATAAAACTTCAATAAATCCCCATGCAGTTAATCCAAATTATTTAAAATTAACTGAGGCCGAAGAAAAACATGCTAATTAAATTGACAGAAGATAATTTATTTGAATTAGACAATTCCTTTATGGATAAAAAAGTTGTCTTAGACAATTTTCGTACTAATCCCTTTGCAAAATATTTAATTTTAAAAGAAAATGAAGAAGTACTTGGTTATATTTATTATAGTGAAATCTATGAAAGAGCTGAAATTAATCAAATAGAAATAAAAGAAAAATATCGCAATCAAAAAAAAGGAACCATTTTACTAAAAGGTTTCCTAAAATTAATTTCAAAAGATGTTACTTTAGAAGTAAAAATAGACAATAAAGCTGCTATAAGATTATACGAAAAATTTGATTTTAAAAAACGTGCTCTACGAAAGGGCTACTATAATGGAATTGATGGCATTCTAATGGAAAGAAAATATCAAAATAAGAATGATTAATAAATAAATTTTAACTTTATAAGTAACCCTTAATTGGAGTTACTTTTTTTTTGCTTTTTGAAAAACTGTTCCTTTAAAATAATAATTATTAATAATAGAGCGCCAACTAGCGAAATAATAATACCTTCTTTGTATAATGGTGCCTTATAAATTATTTTTAATTGATGTTTTCCCTCGGTTAATTTAGCACCTAAAAAAGATAAATTAACAAGTTCTTTTTTTATATATTTTCCATTATCATAAATTTCAAATCCTTTATCATAAGGAATTGATGTTATTAAATAACCAGCTTTATCCATATTTAAATCAAAAGAAAATTCTTCTTTTTTCTTATTTAAATCTAAGTTTTTAATTTCTGCCCTAGTAAAATATTCTAAAAAATCAATATAATCAGAATAATTAATTTTTATTTCAGAAATACTAAATTTGCCTAAAGATGATTTAATAAACAATTTATCAGTAGCAGGGACAATATATTCAAAACTAAAATTTCTATTATTATAACGCCATTGTTCACAAGTTAAAGTATTTTTTATATCATTTATTTGTATATACGAATCACCTATTTTACAATCATTAATTTCATTCATCTTAAACGAAATATAAAGTATTTTATTTTTTAATTCATCTGGCAAATTAATTACTTCAGTTTCTTCTTTTGAATTATAAAATTTATAAGTTTTATCTAATTTTGGAGAAACAAAATCTTTTATTTCAGACTCAAAACTATCTTTATATTTAGCGTTAACAACACCCCTTTTCATTAAGTACTCAACATTAAAAGGAAAATTTAGATTTCTATAATCATTTGAAGAACCAATTTCATAACGTCCATATATTATTGGAAAAGCCTTTTTATTATAATAAATACTTTTTTTATCAACTGTATTTAACTTAGTATAATAAAAGCTATCATAATTATCTGCTAAAATATATTTAACTCCCATAAATGTATTGAAAAAATCATTATTAGCTGCTGGTAGCATCAAATCATTTCTAGAGGAAATGTTATTGCCAACATCAGTATTATAAAAACTATGATATAAATTATTATAAGTAGAAGAATAAATAGAAGTAGTATAATAATGAGAATCATAAACTTTATTAATTGTCTTACTCGGAGAAATCAAATTAGATGTTCTTACAAAAAAGTCATCTTTATCTTTATATTCTAAAAGTTGATTAATTGAAGTGTCATTAATTTTATCATATTCCTTACAACTAACATAATTTTCTATAAAGTTATTGCCAAAACTTGCTATTAAAAGGATAAGGATAATTCCCACCTTTAATAGCTTTTTTTTATTTTTAAAATGAATTATTAAAAATAAAGCTCCAATTATTTCTAAAGAACAAAAAATATTTTTTAAACAATTAGGACACAATATTAAAGCATATATAATAACAGATAATTCTATTTTCTTAACATTATCAGCATCAATAAATTTTAAATTATCAAAAAAGCTAATTAAACTGTAAATAAATAAAGGAATAAAAGGAATTAAAACTTTGCCTCTAATATAAATAAACCCATTTAATAGTGACAAAATAAAAGGAAAAGTAATAATGCTTAGCAATGAAATATTTAAAAAAACATCACTCTTTTTACTTAAAAAAATATTTCCAAATAAAGCAACAATGAAAGCCCCACTTATACCTAGTCCATAACTACCAAACATAAATCTAGACAAGTCTGTAAGTATATAATCTTTTAATAAAATTTTTTCTACAACAATTCTTTCTGTACCTAATATTGTACTAAATATTGGTAGTAACATAAAAGAGGATAATAATATTGGAATAATAAACCTAATAGATATTTTAAATAATTCTAAGAAGAAAGACTTAAAACTAGAAAAATTATATGAAAAGATTTTATACAATGAATAAACTCCCAAAGAACATAAGCAAGCTATACTAAAATAGTAATTTGTCATAATAATTAAAAATATACTTAACATCATTAATATACTTTTGCCTTTTTCAAAATATCTATCAATTCCTATAAAAGCTAGTAACAAAAAAGGAAAATACCAAACAAACATAATATGATGATGAAACTGAAAAGTTATTGGTGGTAAACTTAAAAATATAAATCCTGCAAAGAAAGCAAGTTCACTATTAAAATGTTTATCAATAAAATAATATACTAATACTGCCGAAATTAAATATAAAATAATACTACAACTAATGATAAATGTTGTCATGCTAACAAATGGCATTAAATAAGATAAAAGAATAATAGGACTTAAAAATCCATAATAAGCAAAATTAAATATATTTTGACAAGAGCCAATATTTAATGCTAAATTTGGTAAAAATCGCTTAGTTTCATAAAATAAATTCCTAAAGTATTCTGGAAAAACACTATGCTGATTAACCCAGTCTATAGAGGAGCCATAAAGATTACCTCTTCCAGTCATAATAATGATTACAATTAATCCATAAAATAATAAAACTAAAATATTAAGTAATTTTTTTCTCATACCGTCACAACCACTAAGATTATAACAAAACAGTCAAAAAAAGTCTACCAATGCTTAATGAGTATAAAAAATCTATCTACAAATTACTTTAATTAATAATAAAAAAGTGCTAAAATAAAGAAGAAATTGGAGTGATTACATGAAAGACATTTATATATTAGGAATAGAAAGTAGTTGCGATGAAACAAGTGCTGCCATTGTCAAAAATGGTACTATTGATGTAGCGACAGTTATTTCATCACAAATAGATATTCATAAAACTTATGGTGGAGTAGTTCCAGAAATAGCTAGTCGTCACCATGTAAAAAATATTACTATCGTTTTAGAAGAATGTTTAAAGAAAGCAAATCTTACTATGAAAGACATTGATGCTATAGCCATTACCTATGGTCCAGGACTTATTGGTTCCTTGCTAATAGGACTAGAAGCCGCTAAAACTTTAGCTTTTATATACAATAAGCCTTTAATCCCAGTACATCACATTGCTGGTCACATATATGCCAATAGTTTAGTAAAAGAAATGTCTTTTCCCCTCTTAGCAGTAATTGTTAGTGGTGGACATACAGAATTAGTAGAAATGACCAATCATTATACTTTTCACAAATTAGGAGGTACTTTAGATGATGCTATCGGCGAATGCTATGATAAAGTAGCCCGTGTAATAGGACTGGAGTATCCTGGCGGTCCTAAATTAGACAAATTAGCAAGTGAAGGAAAAAAATCATATAAACTACCTGTACCTTTAAAAGATGATAGCTACAATTTTTCTTTTAGCGGACTTAAAAGTGCTGTTATAAACTTAGTTCATAATGAAGAGCAAAAACAAAACCTGATAAACAAAGCAGATTTAGCTGCCTCTTTCCAAAGTGTAGCAATTGAAGCAATAATTTCTAAAGTAAAAAAAGCACTCCTTGAAAGAAACCTTAAGTACGTCCTATTAGCTGGTGGTGTGGCAGCAAATAGTGGTATTAGAAATGCTCTTACAAACTTAGCACAAGAAATGAATGTTGAATTGTCGATTCCTCCTTTAAAATATTGTACTGATAATGCTACTATGATAGCAGCTGCAGGTTATTATGCTTATAAAAATAATAGAATTGCTGACTTAAGGTTAAATTCTAAATCACAAGATGAATTAAAATAAGTTAATTTAAAATAAACTATTTTAATTAAGTGAAATTATGTTATAACCCGAGTTTGACAGTTTAGTATAACAAAAATCTTCATTTTTTCTAGATTTTATAGGAATTTACAGTGAT
>CANQEF010000049.1 GCA_947594675.1 uncultured Bacilli bacterium | reverse complement strand
ATAAAAGATTTTGAATGTTATTATCACAAAAATTTCATAAAAAAAATTGGTAAATACTTGTCAATTAATTTTATAAAAGCTATAATTATAGTGGGAGGTTAATTATGAAGAAACATAATGCAATTAAAGCCGTTCTTATAACTATGTTGTTATTCATGTTACTAACTTGGATTTTTCCAGCTGCATATTTTTCAGGTGAGTACATTGATCAAGGACGCGTTCAAATGGGACTATTTGATTTATTCAATTATCCACTTACTTCAATTTCATATTTTGGATATATTGTATTCTTTATAGTTCTAGTTGGTGGTTTTTATGGAATTTTATATAAAATTCCAGCATATCGTAGCTTTTTAGATAAGATTGTGGCAAAAGTTTCTGGTAAAGAAAAGATAGTTTTAGCAGCAATTATGATAATTTTTGCTGTATTGACTTCAATTTGTGGTTTACAAATAGGTTTAGCTATTTTTGTACCATTTGTTGTTTCACTAATCTTGCTTATGGGTTATGATAGGATTGTAGCAGCACTAACAGTAGTTGGTTCAATTGGTGTTGGTTTAGCTGGTACGACATATGCTTACGGTAATTTGGCTTCTTTATTATCAGCATTAGCATTAGATTTAGATTATGAGCTAGGAGTAAGATTTATAATCTTAGTTTTAGGGTTAATTTTATTAATGTTTAATGTATTTATGTATATAAAGAGAGATAAGAATAAAATGAGTAGTAAGCTAGAAAAGAAATCTGTTAAAAAGATTGAAGTAGAAGAAGAGGTAAAGGTTTCAAAAAATGAAACTAAAGCCGCAAATAAACCAGAGCTTTCTAAGGCAGCTAAAACACCTAAGAAATCTACTAAGAAAGGTAAATCTTCAAAAAATAATAATAAAGCCGCTTTAAAGGATGATGATATTATTGTGGTTAAGGAATCAGTTATAACTGATACTGATGAAGGGTATGTTCCTAATAATGTAACTAGCAAGCATAGAGTTTGGCCTTTTGTGTTAGGATTTATATTATTATTTATCTTATTAGTTTTAGCATTTATTCCTTGGGGAGAAAATGGTTTTGGAGTAAGTTTCTTTACTGATTTAACAAGTAATACTCAAAAATTTGAATTATTTGGATTCAGAATCTTTGATAAGTTGTTAGGTACTATAGGTGCATTTGGTGAATGGTCAATAACTGATATGTTCTTACCTTTAGGTATATTAGTTTTAGTATTTGCTTTAATCTATAAAGTTAAGTTAAATGATATATTTGATGGATTTGTTGAAGGTGCTAAAAAAGCATTAGGACCTGCAGTTGTGGTATTATTTATTTATACAATTTTAGTTTTAGTAACATATCATCCATTCCAATTAGTTATTTATAAGACTATTTTAGGATTCTCAAAAGGATTTAATATAGCAACTACTTCTTTAGTAGCACTATTTGCTAGTTTATTCAATTCAGATCCAACATATGTTTTCCAAAGTATTTTACCTTATTATGTTACTGAGGTTACAAATTCTGATTATTATTCAATAATTGGTGTTATGTTCCAATCTTTATATGGATTTACTATGTTAGTTGCTCCAACAAGTTTGACACTTATGGCTGTACTTTCATATTTAAAAATTAATTATAGAGACTGGTTAAAAAATTCTTGGAAATTCATTGTAGAATTCTTGGCTGTATTATTAATATTATTTATAATTTTAGCTTTATAATAAAAATAGTTAATTTAAAAAGAAATCAGAAATTTGTGCTGGTTTCTTTTTTTGTCTTTTTTTAGTGTATGACTTTTCTTGCTTAGTAATGATTTTACGATTTAAAATTATGTTAAGGAGATGATACAACATGTTTTATAAATTTGATGCTGATGCTCAAAAAATTCTTATTACTGCTAAAAAAGAGATGCAAGAATTAAAGCACCCTTATGTAGGAACGGAACATTTATTATTAGCTATTTTAAGTAATGAAAAATTGGAAATAACTAAAACTTTGCATGACTATAAAATAGATTACAATTCATTTAAGAATGAATTAATTAAAGTAGTAGGGATAGGTAAGGTTTGCAATGACTGGTTTTTGTTTACACCTTTATTAAAAAGAGTTATAGAAAATGCTATGTTATATAATAAGGGTGATGATGTTACAATAACTCCTTATAATTTATTTATTTCTTTACTTGAGGAGGGAGAAGGAGTTGCAAATAGGATTTTAATGGGAATGAATATTGACATAGATTATTTGTATGAAAAATTTTCTAAAGAGTTTAAGTATAAGACTACTGATAAATCAGAGAATTTATTTTTAGATGAATTTGCAATTAATTTGAATAAAACTTGTATCAATAATGAAGACATTATCATTGGTAGAGAAAAGGAAACTAATAAAATTATTGAAATATTGCTTAGAAAAAATAAAAATAATCCATTATTGATAGGGGAGGCTGGTGTTGGAAAAACTGCTCTGGTTGAAGATTTGGCTAGAAAGATTGCTTTAGGTTGTGTACCGAATAAGTTAATAGGTAAAAAAATATATAGTGTTTCAATGGCCTCTTTGATAGCAGGTACTAAATATCGTGGTGAATTTGAAGAGCGTATAAATAAAATAATTGCTGAAATAGAAGAAAAAGATGATGTTATTTTATTTATTGATGAAGTTCATACTTTGGTCGGAGCAGGTGGCGCTGAGGGAGCAATTGATGCATCTAATTTAATTAAGCCTTATCTAGCTAGAGGCAAATTAAAAATTATAGGTGCGACGACAGAAAAAGAATATCGGCAGCATATTGAAAATGATAAGGCTTTGGATAGAAGATTTCAAAAAGTTTATATTAAAGAACCAGATTTAAATGAAACAAAAAATATTCTATTACACTTAAAACCGATATATGAAAAGTATCATGGGGTTAGTATTGATAATGATTTAATTGATAAGATTATTAAATATACTAATCTTTATGTTGGCTTTGGTAGACAGCCTGATAAGTCTATAGATGTGTTAGATGAGGTGTGTTCTAAAACTGCTTTAAAAGATACTAAACTTGATAAGAAAATTAAAGATACAAATATTGATTTAAATAATATTAAAAATTTAAAAAATAAAGCAATTATTGATCATAATTATAAATTGGCAATTAAACTAAAAGATGAGGAAAAGCAGTTAGAAAATAAGTTTACGCAATTAATTTTTAACGGAAATAAGGATAGAAAGAAAAAAGTTTCTATGAATGTATTATATGATGTTTTAATGGAGAAGACTAATATTCCAATCAAAATGCTAGATAGTTTGAATTATGAGAGGTTCGCTATAACTTTAGAGAAAGAAATTATTGGTCAAGATTTGGCCGTAGCTAAGGTAGTAAAAGCTATGGAAAATCAATCTTTATTTCCTAAAAAAAGACCTTTGTCAATATTATTGCTTGGAAAAAGTGGACTCGGAAAAACATTTTTGGTAAAAAAAGTGGTTGAGTTACTTTATAGTGATGATTCTTTTGTTAGATTAGATATGAGTGAATTTAAGGAAAGCTATAGTATTAGTAAAATAATTGGAGCTGCTCCTGGATATGTTGGTTTTGATAATAAGGAAACGATTTTAGATAAAGTTAAGAGAAGGCCTTATACACTTATGTTGTTGGATGAATTGGAGAAGGCTAGTAGTGATGTTTTAAAATTGTTTTTACAAGTTTTTGACGAGGGATTTATGAGTACTTCTACTGGTGAAAAAGTTGATTTTTCTCATGTGATAATATTTATGACTAGTAATTTAGGAATGAATAATAAGGCTATTGGTTTTAATGATAATTCTGATGCTGTTATTGACAAATTAAAAGATTTTTTAGGTGTTGAATTGTTCAATAGAATAAGCGAAGTCGTTACATTTCAAAATTTGTCTTTGGAAAGTATTCGTAAAATTGTAATAAAAAAATTAACAGAATTTGTGGAAAAAGATCAACTGAAAAATATTTTATCCACAGGAATTGTTGATAAAATTATTTCACAATGTAATTATATGGAATTTGGAGCTAGGAGAATTGACATGCTCATAAGTGAGCAATTAAAAGAAATAAGGCTTAAAAATGGATAGTGTCTTTTTCTTTTTTTTTTGATATACTACTATTAGGTGATGAAATTGAAAATTTATAATACATTAAGTAAAGAAATAGAAGAATTTATTCCTCATGAGGTTGGAAAAGTTAGGATGTATACTTGTGGACCTACTGTTTATAATTATGCTCATATTGGGAATTTACGTACTTATATTTTTGAAGATATTTTGCAAAAAGGTTTAGAATATTTGGGCTATGATGTTATTAGAGCAATGAATATTACGGATGTTGGGCATTTAACTAGTGATGGCGATACTGGCGAAGATAAGATGCTAGTAGGTGCAAAAAGAGAAGGAAAAGATGTATTAGAGATAGCAAAATTTTATACTGATGCTTTTTTAGATGATATAAAAAAGTTGAATATAAAAGTGCCAGGAATTATTGCTAAAGCAAGTGATTATATTCCTACTTACATTAAAATGATTGAAAAAATGCTTGATAATGATTATGCTTATATTTCAAAAGGAAATGTTTATTTTGATATTACTAAGGCAAAAGATTATTATAAATTATCAGGTAAGAAAGCGGATGATTTAATAATAGGTGCTAGAGATTCTGTTCAGGAAGATGATGCAAAAAGAAATCCAGCAGACTTTGTATTATGGTTTACGATTTCTAAATATGAAAATCATATTTTAAAATGGGATTCTCCTTGGGGAGTAGGCTATCCTGGTTGGCATATTGAATGTTCAGGTATTTCTTATGAAACATTGGGGGAATATTTAGATATTCATTGTGGTGGTGTTGATAATATTTTTCCACATCATTCTAATGAAATAGCCCAAAGTGAGGCTTATTTGGGACACAAATGGTGTAATTATTGGTGTCATGCAGCTCATTTAAATGATAAAAGTGGAAAAATGAGCAAATCTAAAGGTGAATTCTTGAAACTTTCTTTATTGGAAGAAAAAGGTTATAGTCCGTTAGATTATAGATATTTTTGTTTAAATAGTCATTATAGAAATTCTTTGGTTTTTTCATATGAATCTTTGGATATTGCTAAAAATGCTTTGGCAAAATTAAGAAACAGAGTGTTGTCTTTAAATTCAAAAGGAGCAATTGATAAAGATAAAATGAGCTTTTATGTTGATAGGTTTAAACAATGTTTTTCTGATGATGTAAATACTTCAATGATGATTACTACAATCTATGATGTTTTAAAAGATGAGAGCTTAAATGATTGTACTAAATTTGCTTTAATTAAGGATTTTGATAAGGTTTTGTCACTTGACTTGTGTGTACCAATTTCAAAGAATATTTCCGAAACTTTGGAGGAGGAAGTATGGCAAAAAATAGCTGAAAGAAATAAAGCTAAGGCTAATAAAGATTTTTTAATGGCTGATAAAATTAGGGATGAATTATATAAAAAAGGAATTAAGTTGGTAGATACTAAAGATGGTACTATTTATGAAGTGATGTAGTTTTTGTGGTGGTTTAAATGAATGTGGAAGAAATAAATGTTTTAGTACTTGCATATTTAGGTGATACGGTTTATGAAAATTATGTAAGAAGACACTTAATAATGAAGGGAATTGCTAATGTAGATAGTTTGCAAAAAGAAGCAATAAAGTATGTGAGTGCTAAAGAACAAGCAATGTTTTTAAAAAGAATGATTGATCAAAACTTTTTTACACAACAAGAGTTAGGTGTTATTAAAAGGGCTAGAAATTATAAGACTACGTCTCATCCTAAAAATTGTGATATTATAACTTATAAATATGCTACTGGTTTGGAATGTTTGATTGGTTATTTGAGTTTTCTAGAAAATGAAGAAAGGATAGATGAAATTATGAATTTTATCTTGAAATAGTTTATGTTAGTTTATGGAAGAAATGTTGCTAAGGAAATTTTAAAAAAAAATAAAAAAGTACAAAAAGTTATTTTGCAGTATGGTTTTGATGATAATTTTATAAATTCCACTATAGAAAAGAGAAATTTGAAGCCAAATTATGTTTCAAAATCTGAAATTGATCATTTGGTTGATGGACTCCATCAGGGTATAATATTAACTGTTCCGGATTACGAATATTTTAAATTAGATGATATTTTGAATGAGCAAGTTGTAGTAATTTTAGATCACTTGGAAGATCCTCATAATGTTGGTGCTATCATTAGGACTTGTGAGGCAGCTGGTATTAAGTCTGTAATTATTCCTAAAGATAGGCAGGCTAGTATAAATGCTACCGTTATGAAAACTAGCGTTGGTACTGTCGAAGATGTCCAGGTAGTTAGGGTTACTAACTTGGTAAATGCTATTAATTTATTAAAGGAAAAAGGTTTTTGGATAATTGGTACTACTTTGACTGATAGAAGTGTTGATTATAGAAAAATTGATTATAGTGGTAAAATTGCTTTAATAATAGGTAATGAGGGTAGCGGAATTTCAAATATAGTTGAAAAAAATTGTGATTATTTAGCTAAAATACCTATGTTTGGAACGACTAATAGTTTAAATGCTTCTGTTGCAGCTGGAATTATGATATATGAAGTAGTCCGTAATAGAAAGTAGGTTTGAATGGATTATAAAGGTATAAATGATTATGAAATTTTATCAATGATAAGAGAAAATAGTGATGATGCTCAAGGAATATTGTACAGGAAATATTATCCAATAATTAAGAAATTGGCTAGTTATTATTATTTTCAAAATAAATTCTTTGGAGCCGATTATGATGATTTTGTTCAGGAATGCTTGATTGGTTTTAGTAGAGCTATAAGATCATATAATGAGAATAAGAATGCTTTATTTTATACTTATGTTTGCTCAGTCATGAATAAACGGTTAAAGAGTTATGTTAGTGGTTTGAGGTCAAAGAAAAATAGTTTCTTAAATTTTGGTATAAGTGACGATATAGTTTCTTATACTATTTGTGACAAGCGTATTAATCTTTTTAATAAGATATGCACTGAAGATGAATTTGTAAAATTGAAAAATTATTTTAGTGCAAAAGTTAGTCCTGTTTTTGAATTGAGGTATAATGGCTTTACTTATAGAGAAATAGCTATTTTATTAGATGTTTCTATGAGTACTGTAGATGCACGTATTTTTAAAATAAAGGAGTCTTTAAGACGGCAAGAGATAATTTAGAAATTGTCTTTTTCTTTTTTTTGCGGTAAAATTATAATAGGTGGTAGCATGGCAAAGGTAATTAATTTTGAAAAAGAAAAAGCTAATATAGAGGTTAATCTTTATGATTGGACTGGTAGAGAAGGAGTACTTGGAAATATTGGTGAAGAAAAAATGCGTGAAGTTTTTCTAAATATGGATATAGCTATGAAGTATGTTCATAAGCATGGATATTGTGTAAAGTCTTTTTCTCCTTTTGAAATTCAAGTTTTAGATAATTCTCCTAAGAAAATAAAATTTAATACTTTGTTAGAAATGCCTGATGATAATTTGTTGTGTCAAAAGTTGAAAAAGGAGGATATATTTCATTCTGCTTGTTTACAAATTGGCTTATATACTAATTCTCTTAAATATTTGAAAGAAGATTTTTTGAGAGAAAATTTCGAGCAGTTTGCTAAAAACTTGCCTCAAGAAGATGTTCCTTATTATAGGGGTGTCATACAAAGAGGCTCAGAAGTTTATCTTTCTGATTTTCAGTTGCAAAAGGCAAAAAGTGATTTTGAAACTCTTCAACAACAAGTTGGTGATGGTTCTGAAAGTAGTAAAATGTTAGTTAAAACTAATGGCTTGGGATTTAAAGAGGATATATCTAATGATAAAATTAATGATGACATATATAAGCAAATTAATGGATTAAAAGACAAAGCATTTATTAATTATTTAATTGTTCCAACGATTATTTTATTGACAGGAATAGCTATAAGTATATTAGCCTTATTTTTTAGTTTAACTTGATATTTTATTGAGATTATTTAATTTATTTTAGCTGTTAATTTCTAGAAGTTAATATTTTTAAGTATTATTTGCTGAAGTAAATTTAAGATGGTCTTAAGGAAGAAATAATTGCTTTTATTTTATAAAGAATTATAATTAAAAATTGTACTTACAATGATAATTAAGATAAATTAGATTTTACTTTAAAATTTGTGTTAAGATTTTTTTAAAATGATACTTTTTTAAGTATTAGACTAATAACAAATAAAGACAAGCTTTATTTGAAAAAA
>CANQEF010000048.1 GCA_947594675.1 uncultured Bacilli bacterium | reverse complement strand
TCTCATTTGTCCATAATTACTTTTTGCTTCACTTACTCCTAAATATAAGAAAACATCTCTTAAATCTTCTAAAAAATTAACCGCCTCTTGTGCACTTTCTATACATGGCTCCGTAACTATTTCAATTAAAGGAATACCACTTCTATTATAATCAATCAAAGAATATTTACCCCTATGCTCTAAAGATGCTGTATCTTCCTCTAAATGTAGTTGATGTATCAAAACCCTCTTTACTTCATCATTTACTAAAATATCTAAATAACCATTTCTCCCCATTGGCTTACTAACCTGGGTAATTTGATACCCCTTAGGCAAGTCCGGATAAAAATAATTTTTTCTATCAAACAATATTTCATCAGGATTTTCACAATGCAATGCCATAGCCGTCATTAAAGCTTTACGACAAGCCTCTTTATTTACAACCGGTAATATACCAGGCAACCCTAAATCAACCGTCGAAACATTCTCATTGGGAAAATTAGAAAATTTATTGGGAGCACTAGAAAAGTTTTTAGAATTTGTCTTTAATTCACAATGAACCTCTAAACCAATAACCGTCTTATACATCAATATCACCAACTTCTGCATAAATATCTTTAAGATTTGTTAACTTTTCTATCTTCGAAGCCATATTTAGAACATCACCATCTTCTTTAACTCTACCCGTAATATTTAAATCAACTGGTAAATTATTTATTTTTGTATAAGGAATACTAATAGAAGGAAAACCTCCAAAATTACCTATAACCAGATGATTTTCTAATATCAAGTATCTATCAGATAATTTTTCACTACTACTATCAAAATAAGGAGCAACTCCTCCACTACAAGGAGCAATCATTCCATCATACTCTTTAAACAATTCATTTATCCTATCCACTATCAATCTTCTAATACGACAAGCATTTAAAAATAACTTTTCCTGATTTTCTTTTTGTAAAATATAACTTCCCAAAACAAAACGTCTTTTTATAAGTTCTGAAAAACCTTTTGTCCTAGCATCAAAAATTATCTCATCAATACTATTTCCTTCTCCTCTAGGTCCAAATTGAATTCCCGTCAAATTAGCATTATTTGAAGTAGCCTCTGCACAACTAATACACATATAAGCTGGATATAAAGCCTCCAATAAAGTTTTATCAACAGAAACCTCTTCTATAATAAAGCCTTTTTCTCTACACCTATCAAGCAATTCATGAAAAGAATTCATTACCTCTTTTAATTCAGAATCTGTAGTATCTTTAAAAACATCTTTTCCACAAAGTTCTTTAATATAAAATAACTTTTTACCTTTAATATCTTTCTTCAAAGAATCCGTTAACTTTCCTTCCTGTTTAAATGTAACCATATCTAACGGATCATATCCTTTTATACCATCAGCAACAATTGCACTATCCACTACATTTCTTGTCACTATAGCAACATGATCAAGTGATGAGGCAAAAGCAAATAAACCATATCTAGAAATCAAACCATAAGTTGGCTTAAAACCTACCACTCCGCCAAAACTAGCCGGCTTTCTAACAGAATCTCCCGTATCAGAACCTATAGAAAAAGGAACAATTCCTAAAGCAACCGATGCAACACTTCCCGCTGAAGAACCACCCATCATTCTTTTTTTATCATAAGGATTTCTAACAACACCAGTATGACCCGTCGTACCAGTACCCCCCATAGCTAATTCATCTAAAACCGTCTTTCCCACTAAACTAGCTCCAAGAGTCTTTAATTTCTTATAAACAGTCGCATCATAAACCGGTACATAATCCTTTAAAATATTAGAAGAGGCCGTCGTCAAAATACCACTAGTCGAAAAATTATCTTTCAAAGAATAAGGAATTCCACTAAGTAAATTATCTGTATCCTTTATTTTTACTTTATCAATAATTGTTACAAAAGAATTATAATCATCCTGAAAATAATGAGCCAACTGATTAGCCTTAGAAAAAGCCTCCTCCTTCGTAAGCTTACCATCATCAAATAATTCTTTTAATTGTAAAATATTTTTTGCTCTATACATCTTCTAAAACCACCTTTGGTACTTTAACTTGATCATCTATTTGATGCTTAACATTGCTTAAAACCTCTCCCACCGTTAAATAATCTCCAACTTCATCTTCTCTCAAACGAGCATCATCATTTTTAAAAGGAAATGTCATAGGTTCCACTTCACTAATATTAGGAATTTTACCAATTAAATCCATTTGTTTTAAAATAACATCAAACTCCTCTTGTAAAGTTTTATATTCTTCCTCCTCCATATCAAACATTAATTTTTTAGCATAATCTCTTAATTTTTCTTTTTCCATCATAAATCCTCCAAAAAAAAACACTAGTTCATCCACAAGGGACGAAAACTAGTGTTTCCGCGGTACCACCCTAATTATTGCTTTTAGCAATCACCTTCGGTTCCATCAAACCTTAGCACATATAACGGTATGCCACCGACTTAGTCTACTTTAATTCTTTAAGTACTCAGAAGTGTTCTTCAAAGTAAAGCTTTTATTGGTTTCCACCCATCCCAACTCTCTAGAAAAGCTTTGTACACTTTTACTACGTCTTCCTCATTGATTTCAAACTAATTCTACTACAATAATAATATGCTGTCAAGAAACAAAATATAATTATTTTTTTATATACTTTTTAGACTTCATATCATCAACCTTTATTCCCCTTAAATCATAAAATTTTTGTGCCCACTCTAAAGATTCCTTTGTAATAGCATCTATTCCCTCTAAACTAGAAACATTTACCTCTATTAAATCCAACATATTTTTAATTTTATTTTTCTTTAAAACCTCTTTATCCTCTAAAGAAAAAGTATTAATCATTTCCAATTTAAAACGATAATTAATATCCTGCTTTCTTTCCTTATTTTTCTTCTTAGTAATAGCTTTTATTTCCTTTTGTATTTTCTCTTTATTATTATTTTTTATATATAAAGATAAATCTTGTAATTCCCTCAACGATAAATAATATAAAACATTATCAAATCTCCTATGCATATATCCCCCTAAAACTACAACCTTTTTTCTAAAACCTTTTGAATTTGACTAACACTATCCTCAATACTACCATTATTATCAATAACACTAGTAATAGGAAGTTTCTCTATAAGTTCATATGAAAAATCTTCACAATCACTTAAATATCTTCGACACATTTCTTGATATTGAGGAACAATTTTTTTGCCTTCTTTATCTAAAGCTCTTTGAAGTCTTATGCCATCACTTGTTTTTACATATAAAGATATAATATCTTCATTATCAAAATATCTTAAATAGCGCTCCAATCCCTTCAAGGTATTTATTCCGATATAATTATCATTTAAATCCTTAAAAATTTTATTTGAAGTAAAATAATACCATAATCCCTTAGTAGTACCATAACTTCTTCTCTCCAAAATTTCACCATTATTAAACATTTTTTCCATTTCTTTTTCCGTACAAAAATAATATTCCCTACCATCCTGTTCTCCATCCCGAATTGGTCTTGTTGTATGTGTAATTATTTTTTTTAAAGGAATGTCTATCTTTTCCGTAATAATTTTAAAAAGAGTAGATTTTCCACAAGCAGCTGGTCCCACCATTAAAATTATTTTTCCCATTATTATCATCCCCAAATGCATCTACATTTTACTATACATTTTTTAATTTTGTAAAGAAAAATTATCTTTTTTCTACTTTTATTTAATTGAAAAATGAAATGTCTATTTGAATATGTATATAGACATTAAGTCATTCAACTGTTTTTATTTTAGTCAAGGATGAACGAAGTGAATTCATCTTGATCCTTGACTAAAACTTTTATCATATAATTTTATGTGACAAAAGTACAACTTATTTATCTTTATAATGTACTTAAATATTTTTGCTTGTATTTAAAATTTATGTAACAGCAAGAAAAAAAGATAGTTAAAAACTATCAAACATGGTGTTCACACAACCTAAACTTGTTAGGGCATATCCCTAAAATCCTTTAAAATAGTATCCGACAGTTAATAAAATTTTAATCTTTTTAATTTTTTTCAATATTATATCTGCCTTTTTCAGTTTCTAAAAATTCTTTATAAGTAGAAAGCGTATTATCACTTCCTTGTATTACGATTATATCATAAGCCTCAGTAATTAACAATCGATTACCGATGTATATGTTTATTTATAAAATTATTGTTTTAGCTTTAATTATTCAATTATAGTGCCATTGTCTTTGAAATAATCATTACTTACTAGCTAACAAATTAATGACTAATACTTTAATTTATGATAAAATAATTACAGGAAGTGATTAGATGAAAACAATTCTTACAGGACTTCGTCCTACTGGCAATTTACATTTAGGGCATTATTTTGGAGCATGCATAAATTACTTAAAATTACAAGATGAATATGATTTTTACTTAGAAATAGCCGATGTCCAAGCATTGACAGATAATTTCAATAACCCTGAAAAAGTAAGAAATAATATCTATGAAATAACAAAAGATTTATTAGCAATCGGTCTTAATCCTGACAAAGTGCATTTCTTTATTCAATCTAAAATTCCTCAAATTGCAGAGCTTACCGTCTTCTATTCTAACTTAGTAACAGTTTCTAGACTTCAAAGAAATCCAACCGTTAAAACAGAAATAGCTCAAAAAAAAGAATTATTTGGTAACAATGGAGAAAGTATAACCTATGGCTTTTTAGGATACCCTGTCAGTCAAGCAGCAGATATTACAGCTTTTGATGGTGAAGTTGTACCCGTTGGTGATGATCAATTACCACTTTTAGAACAATGTCGAGAAATTGTTAGAAAATTTAATTCCATTTATGGAATGACTTTAAAAGAACCCGAACAAGTCTTAAGCAATGCCACTCGTGTTAAAGGTTTAGATGGTAATGAAAAAATGGGTAAAAGCTTAGGAAATGCCATTTACTTAATTGATGATGAAGAAACTATTACCAAAAAAATCATGAGTGCCTTAACTGATCCTAATAAAATTAAAAAAGACGATGTAGCAAATCCTGAAGTATGTATGGTCTATTATTACCATAAACTAGTTAATTCTAAAGAAAATATTGATAAAGTATGCAACGAATGTAAAAAAGGTCATCGTGGTTGTGTTGAATGTAAAAGAGAATTAATTAAAGCTATGAGTGATTTTTTAAAACCTATTCAAGAAAGAAGACAATCCTTTGATGATAAAAAAGTAAAAGAAATATTAGATACTGGAACAAATACTGCTTTAGAAAAAGCTACTGAACAATTACTAAAAATTAAAAAAGCTATGAAAATAGACTATTAAAACCTATGCATCAACGCATAGGTTTTATCTTCTCGTATAAGACATTCTTATTATTTCATAAAGATTATTATGCTTTTCACAATAAGCATTTTTTATTTCATCAATCATTAATTCATATTTTTTATCTATAGAATAATTATTATTTTCATATATTTCATCATAATAATATGTAAGTTTATCATAATCATTTTCTTTATAAGCATTTTCTATTTCTTTTAATAAAAAAAGTCTTTTATACAATTCTTCCCTCGTTAAAAAAAGTCTTTTTGGATATTCTAAGATTTTTTCATATTCAATATTTTCCTCATCCATACAATTACTTTCCATGATAATATCTTCTTCTTCGTCTAACAACAAAGAACTCTTCGCAACAACTTCACCATTATTATCAAATTCGAGAGCAATTACTTTATTTAAGTCCGTAAATAAAGCCGCATACTTTAAATACTTTTTATTCTTATAAAGTATTGTTTTATCTTTTATAATAGAAAGAAATTCTTCACTAACTTTAATTTTGTATTTTAAAAAGTCTTCCATGGTTTTGGTATTAACTCTAACTAAATAAATTTTTTTTATATGATCAAAGTCATCTTTTTCATGCCATTCAAAAAAATCAATCAAATTATCATCATCTGTAAAATTAAGTAACACATCATAAATACAAGTCATCTTTTTTTATCCTTTCTTATAAAAAATATTATTTCAATTAAAAAGCCTATTATAAATAAGTACCATTCATATCTTGTAAAAAGAAATTCTAAATACTCTTTTATATTATATCCAAATGAAAAAAGATTTATGTATATAATCATGTAAGAAAACCCAAATACCATCATTAAAAAAGCGATAAACATTATTATAAATCGACCTAACATACTATATTATATTAACAATTAAAAATAAAAATTCAAGATTACTCCTGAATTTCTTGTTTTTCAATTTGTTGTACTTCCACCCTATTAATAGCCTCAAATTTTTTTGATATTTTATCCGTTGTGATTGAAACATTTTCTACATCTTTATTTACTGCTTGAATACTTCTAGCTAACTTATCCCATCTTTCCCTATAACGGGCAAACTCTAATCCCAATTTATTTAACTCCTCATGAATAATAGAAGTATACTTATCTCTTTCCATATTTTTAATAATCATTTGTATTACCGTTAAAGTAGATATCAAAGTAGTTGGAGAAGTTATCCACACTCTTTTCTTATAAGCATAATTAATAATATCTTGATGATAAGCATTTACTTCAGCAAATATAGCCTCAGCAGGTAAAAATAAAATTGCTTGATCTGTCGTCTCTCCCGGAATAATATATTTTGAGCTTATAGCGTCAATATGTTTTTTCATATCTTGCTTAAACATCTTTTCATAATTCTCTCTAATTTGAGGTTGAATTTTCTTATCAACCATCATTTGATAATTTTCTAAAGGAAATTTAGAATCAATCGCAATAGTACCAAGAGGTTCCGGCGCAAAAATAACACAATCAGCAATTACATTAGTACTTAAAGTATATTGAAGTCTAAAAATATTATCATTTTTTTCTCCAAAAACACTAGTTAAAATATGTTTTAAATTAACTTCTCCAAATATACCTCTTGTCTTTTTATCAGTCAATATACTCTGTAAACTAACTATATCCATAGACAAACTTTCTATCTTTTTCTGAGCCTCATCTATTTTAGATAATCTTTCTATAACATTCAAAAAAGTCTTATTTGTTTTTTCAAAATTTTCATCTAACCTTTCATTTACCTTTTCATTAATTAAAAGTAATCTTTTTTCCAATTTTTCATTTAAATTAGTAAAGTCCTCACTCAAGTTTCTACTCAAATCACTTTTGAAATCGCCCATTTCTTTCATCATACTAACTTCAAGTTTACCCAATCTTTCTGTAATATTAGATTCATTTATATTTTTAAAAACAGAAATAATTACAAAAATTAATATTATTACAAGCAAAACTATTATTACTACATCCATCATACTACTACCACCTAATCTATATTCATTTTTTTACTAACAATCTTTGAAACTAAATAAGCAATTCCCAAAGTAAGAATTATATATAAAATAGCTTTTATATCAGTCATACTCTCAATAAAACTTTTTCCAATATAACCCCAAAATATAATCATAAACACCTTACCTATTAATACTCCCACTAAAAATTTTTCTTGACGCATTTTAGATATACCTGCTAAAATATTAACTAAAAAAGCTGGCGTAAAAGGTAAAGTTATAATCAAAACAAAACTTGATAAAGAAATACTTTTAAATTTATTCAAAGATTTATCTATTTTTTGTTTCATTTTATTACTCAGTAATTTATAAGTAATTTTTTGTGATAAATAATAAAAGAGCATATACGATATATAGCAACCCACACAAGTAGCTATCCAAGAAATAATTGTTCCCAGAAAAAAACCATAGGCATTAATGTTTAAAGCAACAAAAACTGCTAAAGGTAACACCGGAATAAAAGACTCAATAACCACTAAAAGAAAACCAATGAAGACACCGCCTTTTGTTATCAAATCCGTGCAATATTCAACAAAGTCTGCTACTAAATCCATTCAATCACCTACAGTACAATTATATTACATTTCTATTTTGATAACAAGTTTTAAAAATTATGTATAATTTAAATGTTTTTTAATAAATACTCGTTATAACCTCCTTCAATGTTTAAAGTTTGATAGCCCATTAAATTTAACTTTCTAACAACCATCCTACTTCTATGTCCCGTTTCACAATATAAATAGTAAACTTCCTTTTTATCTAAATAATAACTAGGATTATTAAGAAGTAAATCTTCTCTTATATTTATAGCATTAGGAATATGTCCCTTATCATAATCATATTTCATTCTAATATCAATAATATTTTTCATCTTTTCACCTCGCTATATTTTAGGTAGTGTGCATAGTTTTAATACAAACTACCCATTTTTTCTTTATTTATCAATATTTTTCTATACTTTTTTTAAT
>CANQEF010000047.1 GCA_947594675.1 uncultured Bacilli bacterium | reverse complement strand
CAAAAAGAACAAGTATTATTAGGAGCAACAGGAACAGGAAAAACATATACAATGGCTAATGTTATTAAAGAAATTAATAAGCCTACTTTGGTTCTTGCTCATAATAAAACTCTAGCTGGGCAACTTTATGCTGAGTTTAAAGAATTATTTCCCAATAATAAAGTTGAATATTTTGTCTCTTACTATGATTACTATCAGCCAGAAGCTTACGTCCCTTCAACGGATACATATATAGAAAAAGACTCATCCATAAATGATGAAATAGATGAATTGCGTCATGCGGCTACCAGTGCCTTACTTTCTCGCCGTGACGTTATTGTTGTAGCAAGTGTTTCTTGCATTTATGGTATAGGTGAAGTAGAAGAATATAAAAATAAAATGTTAACTTTATCTGTAGGAGATAATATTGATAGAAATAAAGTTTTAACTAAACTGATAGAAATGCTTTATGAACGTAATGACTTTGATTTTAAACGTGGTACCTTTCGAGTTAGAGGCGATGTTTTAGAAATAATTCCAGCGAATCAAAATACCACAGGTTATAGAATAGAATTTTTTGATAACGAAATAGATAGAATTTGCACAATTGATACACTAACAGGTGTAGTAACAGAAAATATTAAAAATGTCAGTATATTTCCAGCCAGTCACTTCGTAGTAAGCGATGAAAAATTAAAAGCAGCCATTGTTCGCATAAGAAAAGAATTGCAAGAGCGTATTCAAGAATTAAAAAATGAAAATAAATTAGTCGCTGCAGAGCGTCTTGAACAAAGAACAAATTATGATCTAGAAATGCTCGAAGAAACAGGCTTTTGTTCCGGTATTGAAAATTATTCAGCACCCATGGCAGGCCGTGGTCGTGGTGAAACACCAACTACTTTAATGGACTTTTTTCCAAAAGATTATTTGCTCATAGTTGATGAATCTCATGTTACACTTCCCCAAGTTAGAGGAATGTTTAATGGTGATAGAGCTCGTAAATTAAACCTTGTTGAATATGGATTTAGACTACCAAGCGCCTTAGATAATAGACCATTAAAATATGAAGAATTCGAGAAAAAAATCAATCAAGCAATTTACGTATCGGCTACCCCAGGAGATTTAGAATTATCTCACACAAACAATCAATATATAGAGCAAATTATTCGTCCAACAGGACTATTAGATCCAACAATAGAAGTACGTAAAACTACAGGCCAAATAGATGATTTAGTTGGTGAAATAAAACTACGAATGGAAAAAAATGAGCGTGTTTTAATTACAACTTTAACAATAAGGATGGCAGAAGAATTAACTAACTACTTAAAAGACTTAGATATAAAAGTAGCTTATCTTCACTCTGAAGTAAAAACATTAGAAAGAATGCAAATAATACATGATCTTAGAACAGGAAAATATGATGTCGTTGTTGGAATTAACCTTCTTCGTGAAGGAATAGATATACCGGAAGTTTCTTTGATTGCCATACTTGATGCCGATAAAGAAGGCTTTTTACGTAGTAACCGTAGTTTAATTCAAACAGCAGGGCGTTGTGCCAGAAATGCTAATGGTCACGTAATAATGTATGGTGATAAAATAACAGAATCCATGAAATATGCTATAGACGAAACAGCCCGTCGTAGAACGATTCAACAACAATATAATGAAGAACATAATATCATTCCTCAAACAATAAAAAAAGAAATTAGAGAAGTTATTAGTAATATAGCTGGTGGCAGCAAAACGAAAAATAAAATTAAAAAGCCAACTAAAAAAGAACTTGCTCATGATATTGAAACTATTGAACAAGAAATGAAAGAAGCTGCTCGTAACTTAGATTTTGAACGTGCTATGGAATTACGTGATATCCTTTTTGAAATGAAAAGCAATATTTAAGATAAAAATTAATAATTTCAAGAAACAATCTATAATCTAAATAAAATTAAGCATAATAAATAACAGATACGTAATTTAAAAATTGTAGTATAATAAAAAAAGGTGATTTTAAATGGATGAAATAGTAATAAAAGGAGCAAGAGAAAATAATTTAAAAAATATTAATATAACACTTCCTAAAAATAAGCTTATTGTAATGACAGGACTTTCAGGTAGTGGTAAGAGCTCTTTAGCTTTTGATACAATTTATGCTGAAGGACAAAGAAGATATGTTGAAAGCCTATCAGCTTATGCAAGACAATTTTTAGGTGGGTCTGAAAAACCAGATGTTGATAGTATTGAAGGACTATCACCAGCTATCAGTATAGATCAAAAAACTACTAATAATAATCCTCGTTCTACAGTTGGAACTGTTACTGAAATATACGATTATTTGCGTTTAATTTTTGCCCGTATCGGCGTGCCTTATTGTCCACATCACAATATTCCTATAACCAGTCAAAGTGTAGAAGAAATGACTAATAAGATTATGGAATATCCGCTTGGAACTAAAATGATAATTTACTCACCGGTTGTTCATGGTGAAAAAGGTACTCATAAAGATATTTTAGAAAATTTGCGAAAAGAAGGATATATCCGTGTCCGTGTTAATGGTGAAATCTATGATTTAAGTGAACAAATAAACTTAGAAAAAAACAAAAAAGATAAAATAGATGTTGTTATTGATCGAATTGTTTTAAAAGAAGATTCTAGAAGTCGTCTATTTGAAGCCATTGAAAATGCTACCAAACTTTCAAATGGTAAAGTAGTAATTGAAATATTAGGAGATAATAAAAAAGAAATTGTTATGTCTGAAAGCTTTGCATGTCCTTATTGCGAATTTTCTTTACCAGAATTAGAGCCACGTCTTTTTAGTTTTAATGCCCCATATGGAGCTTGTCCAGAATGTAAAGGTTTAGGAATGAAACTTCAAATAGATAAGGATTTACTTATTCCAAATCAAGATTTATCCATCAAAGAAGGTTGTATAAAGACTTTAACAGATGATGAAGAGGGTATTGATTTTAAAAAATTATCTTGTGTTTGCAAACACTATAAAATAGATTTAAATAAGCCATGGAAAAAATTAAAACCAAAAGAACAAGAAACAATTTTATATGGTTCAGATGAAATAATTCATTTTCAATATAGCTCAAAAAGTGGTAATAAATATAATTCTAAGGACTATTATGAAGGAATTATAAATAATTTAGAAAGAAGATATCTAGAAACATCATCAACTTGGATTAGAGAATGGCTAGAACACTATATGATTGAACATACATGTGATACTTGTCATGGCGCTCGTTTAAATGACAATGTTTTATCTGTAAAATTAGGCGGAAAAAATATTTTTGAAGTAACAGAGCTAAGTATTAAAGAATTAATACCTTTCTTTAATAATTTAAAATTATCTGAAGAACAGCAAGAAATAGCAAAATTAATATTAAAAGAAATTAATGACCGTCTTATGTTCTTAAAAAATGTTGGTCTAGAATATTTAACATTAAGTAGAGCTGCTGGTACTTTATCAGGAGGAGAAGCACAACGTATACGTTTAGCAACTCAAATTGGTTCAAGACTATCAGGTGTCTTATATGTACTAGATGAACCAAGTATTGGTCTACACCAAAGAGATAATGAAAAACTAATCAAGTCTCTTCAAGAAATGAGAGATTTAGGAAATACCTTGGTTGTTGTAGAGCATGATACAGATACTATGCTAGCAAGTGATTATCTTGTTGATATCGGTCCAGGAGCAGGTGATGCCGGTGGTGAAGTTGTTGCTTTTGGTACTCCCCAAGAAGTAATGGCTAATGAAAATAGTATAACAGGACAATATTTGAGTGGTAAAAAATGTATTGAAGTGCCAAAAAATAGAAGAAAAGGTAATAAAAAATTTCTAAAAATAAAAGGAGCTAAGGAACATAATCTCAAAAATATTGACGTAGACATTCCACTTGGTACATTTACTTGTATAACAGGTGTTTCAGGCAGTGGTAAAAGTACTCTTATAAATGAGATTTTATGTAAAGCTGTTTCAAATAAATTATATAATAGTAAAAATAAACCGGGTAACCATGATAAAATTTTAGGCATAGAAAATCTAGACAAATTAGTAGCAATATCTCAAAATCCTATTGGAAGAACCCCTCGTTCTAATCCTGCAACTTACACTGGTGTTTTTGACGATATTAGGGCAATATTTACTACTACAAAAGAAGCAAAAATGTATGGCTTTGAAAAAAATCGTTTTTCTTTTAATGTTAAAGGAGGTCGCTGTGAAGCTTGCCGAGGCGATGGTGTAAAAAAGATAGAAATGCATTTTTTACCTGATGTATATGTACCTTGCGAAGTTTGTCATGGAACTAGATATAATGGAGAAACATTAAACATAAAATATAAAGGTAAGAACATTGCTGAAGTTTTAGATATGCGTGTCAGTGAAGCTATCAAATTCTTTGAAAACGTTCCTAAAATAAAACACAAACTTCAAGTATTAGAAGACGTTGGCCTAGGCTATATAAAACTTGGTCAAAGTGCCCCTACTTTATCAGGAGGAGAAGCGGAAAGAGTAAAATTAGCCAAAGAACTTCAGAAAAAAGCAACTGGTAAAACACTCTTCGTACTAGATGAACCAACAACTGGTCTTCATACTGATGATATTAAACGGCTACTTGCAATTTTACAAAAAATAGTAGATAATAAAGATACAGTAGTAATAATAGAACACAACCTAGATGTTATAAAAGTAGCTGATTATATAATTGATTTAGGACCAGAAGGCGGTTCAGCAGGTGGACAAGTTGTTGCCAAGGGAACCCCAGAAGAAATAGCTAAAGTAAAAGAGTCATATACTGGTCAATTTTTAAAAAAACTACTATAGGAGTACAAAATGCAATTAAAAATAAATGAAAAAAATAAAGAAAGATTGATTAATTTAATAGACTGGTTACTATACATGTTAGGCTACACCTTAGTATTTATTTTAGTAACTAGCTTTTTTGATAGTATTTATATAGATAATAATCATCTCTTTTTATGGTCATTTATTATCATTTTAGTTATTTATATTTTAAATAAAACAGTAAAGCCTATCCTAGTAACACTTACTATACCAATTACAGGTATAACTCTTGGCTTATTTTATCCTTGTATAAATGTATTTATATTGAAACTAGCTGATTGGCTTTTAGCTAGCCATTTTCAAACAAAGAATTTATATATTATTTTCTTTGTAGCTATTCTTCTATCGATAACCAATTTTATTATGGAAGAAATTTTAAAAAAAATTATTAAGAAGGTAAGAACATGGACAAAATAGCTCTCGATTTAGGGTTTATCCAAATATATTGGTATTCTATTTTTATTTTTCTTGGTTTTTTAATTGGCTCAAGTATATTTTACTTTGAGGCTAAAAAACAAAAATTAAGCGAAGAATTAATTACAAATTTGATATTTTATATTGTAATATTTTCTTTACTGGGAGCACGACTTTATTATGTTATCTTTAACTTGTCTTACTATTTGTCTAATCCCTTAAAAATATTTGCTGTTTGGGAAGGTGGACTAGCAATTCATGGTGGTATTGTAGCAGCTCTTTTTTTTCTCATTTATTATTGTAGAAAGCATAATATCAATATATATAAATTAGTAGATATAATAGTACTTGGCCTTATAATTGGTCAAGCAATTGGTAGATGGGGTAATTTTTTTAATCAAGAAGCTTATGGAAAAATTACAACTTATGAAAACTTAAGCTTTCTTCATATACCTCAGTTTATCATTAACAATATGTACATCTTAGGAAAATATCGTCAACCCACATTCTTATATGAATCATTAAGTTGTACGATAGGATTTATTATTATGCTTTTAGTTAGAAAATTATATAAAAGATTACAAGTAAAAGATTTAACAGCTTTCTATTTAATATGGTATGGTCTTACACGCTTAATTATCGAATATTTTAGATCCGATTCTCTTATGCTAGGGAAAATTAAAATAGCAATGCTAGTATCAAGTCTATTTATTATAGTTGGTTTGTTTTTAGCACTTAAAAATATGCTTTCAAAAGAAAAACATAATTATCAAAAAACCGACATTTACTTAAAAAAATTAAAAAACTAGGAGGAATTTATGTATAAAAAAGTTGTAGTATTAGGTGGAGGTACTGGAATATCTTATCTTTTAAAAGGATTGAAAGATTTTCCTGTTGATATAACAGCAGTTATAACGGTATCTGATAATGGCCGTTCAACTGGTAAATTAAGAGAAGAATTCCATACACCAGCAGTTGGTGATATAAGAAAGGTAATCACTAATTTATCGCAAATAGATGATCCCATAAAAAAAATGATGTCATATCGTTTTAATACTTCAAGTGATCTTGATGGACACGCTCTTGGAAATCTAATTTTAACAGCTATGCTAGATATAACAGGTTCTTTAAAAGAATCAATTAAAAGTCTAAGTAAATTACTTGATGTTCGTCATACTGTTTTACCTATATCTGAAGATTCAGATTTAACATTAGTTGGTATAGATAGCCAAGGAAATATAATTGAAGGCGAAGAACAAATAACAAAAGCCAATTGTCAATTAGAAAAAATTTATTACAAAAATGAGCCAAAAGTTTTAAAAGAAGTTATCAAAGCTTTAGAACAGGCAGATTTAATTATCTTTAGTATGGGAAGTCTATATACAAGTATCTTGCCAAATATTATTTGTAAAGAAGTAAAAGAAGTTTTAAATAGAATTGATACACCATTAATGTATATTTGCAATGCCGTTACCCAGCCAGGCGAAACAGATAATTTTACAGTAAGCGATCATGTAAAACTAATTAATAAATACCTAGACAGCAAAAAAATAGATGTTGTAGTAGCATCTAACAGTAAAATTGATAAAAACATTGCTGAAAAATATGAAACTAAAGAACAAAAAGATCCTGTAATAATTGATTATGATGAATTAGAAAAAATGAACATAGAGTTAATAGAAGATGATCTCCTTATTATAGAAGATAATCGTATTAGACATGATAGCTTACGTTTATCTTCTCTAATCTTCTCATACCTAATGAGGAAAACATGTCATACACAACTACAATAAAAGAAGAAATATCTTCCTTAAATAATTCTAAATCAGAAAGTATAGCAGAAATATCTGGATTTTTAAGAAATAATGCTAATTACATTGATGGAATTCTTTGCTTAACTTCTGAAAATAAAATTACAATTAATCGCCTAAAAGAATTTTTTAAAGACTTATATCAAATAAAACTACAAGAAAAAATCATATCTAATCTTAACTTTAGTAAAAAAGAATTATTCTGCATATCATTAGAAAATATTAATCCTTATATTTTAAAAGATTTAGGATACTTTGATGAAAATAATCAAATATTACAGTCACCACCAAACTACATAGTTGGAGCCAATGAAGAAATAAGAGCTTATTTAAGAGGTGTCTTCCTAGCTGTAGGAAGTATAAATGATCCTAAAACATCTCAATATCACATGGAATTACTAATAAATAATCCTACGGAGGCAGTTTTTATTCAAAAAATGCTTAATCTATTTGATTTAAATGCTAAAATTTTAAATCGTGATAAAGGATATATGATATATATTAAAGAGTCCGAAAAAATAAGCGATTATCTAAAAATATTAGGTGCCAATAAAGCTGTAATGTATTTTGAAAATATTAGAATTTATCATGAACAAAAAAATAATACTAATCGTCTTAATAATTGTGAGCAAGCAAATATAGATCGTATTATTCAAACATCCACTTTGCAATTAGAACAAATTCAAATCATAGAAGATACTGATAGTATTAATTTATTGGATGAAAAAACAAAAGAAACTTTAGAATATCGTAAAAAATATCCTGAATCATCTCTAAAAGAATTAGCTGAAATTATATCAATGGAAACAGGAACAAAAATAACCAAGTCAGGTTTAAATCATCGCTTAAGAAAAATTAAAGAATTAGCTACTCAACTACAACAAGAAAATCATTAGAAATATTTAATTTTCTATTACTTTATCAACAAGCCCATAACTAAGAGCCTCGTAAGCATCTAAATAATTATCTCTTTCTGTATCATTTTCAATCTTCTTTAAATTTTGTTTTGTATTTTTAGCAAGAATTTTATTAAGACGCATCTTTAAATTGTTAATTCTTTCTGATGCAATCCTAATATCTGTAGCTTGCCCCTGGGCTCCACCTAAAGGTTGATGAATCATAACATCAGCATTTGGCAAAATAAACCTTTTTCCTTTTTGTCCACTTGCTAAAAGAAAAGCTGCCATACTAGCTGCTATGCCCATACAAATCGTGCAGACATCACTTTTTACAAAATTCATCGTAT
>CANQEF010000046.1 GCA_947594675.1 uncultured Bacilli bacterium | reverse complement strand
TAAAAAATCACTGTAAATTCCTATAAAATCTAGAAAAAATGAAGATTTTTGTTATACTAAACTGTCAAACTCGGGATGCATGATGTTAATTCTACTTTTTTGATTGGAAATTTGGGTAGTAGGGATTGTGGTTGTGTACAATTAGTTGATATTGGTGTTTATAATAGTTGTAAAAATTTTTGTAGATATTGTTATGCTAATTATGATGAGAGAAGGGTAAATAAAAATTTTTTGATGCATGATGTTAATTCTACTTTTTTGATTGGAAATTTAGAAAATAATGATATAATAAAGTTAAGAAGTAAATAAGGAAGGAATGTGATTTATTTATGGAAAAAGCAAAAGTATATTTTACTAGAGATTTAAGTAGTGAGGCTATAGTTTCTCTTTATAAAAAATTAGGAAGAGAATTAAAGGGAAAAGTAGCTGTTAAGGTACATTCTGGCGAAGAGGGAAATCAAAATTATTTACGTCCGGAATTTATGAGACCAATGATTGATTATGTTAATGGAACAGTTGTTGAATGTAATACGGCTTATGATGGTGAAAGAGATACAACGGAAAAACATGAGAAATTAATGGAAAATCATGGCTGGAGTAAGCTATTTAATGTTGATATTATGGATAGTGAAGGAGATATTGTTTTAGAGATACCAAATGGTAAAGTTATTAAGAAGAACTACGTTGGTAAGAATATTGAAAATTATGATTCAATGCTTGTTCTTTCACATTTTAAAGGACATCCAATGGGTGGATATGGTGGAGCTTTAAAGCAATTGTCAATTGGTGTTGCCTCTTCTAAAGGAAAAAGATATATTCATTGTTGTGGAAATTATGGCTCTTTTGAAGATATGTTTCATCAAGATCAAGAAAGCTTTTTAGAGGCTATGGCTGATGCTGCTTCTTCAGTAGTTAAGCATTTTGGAGATAATATTGTCTATATTAACGTTATGTGTAATATGTCAGTTGATTGTGATTGCTGTAACGTAGCAGAAGACCCTTGTATGAAAGATATTGGTATACTTGCATCAACTGATCCAGTAGCTATTGACCAAGCTTGTATTGATTTAGTTATTAATTCTGATGATCCAGGAAAAGAACATTTATTAGAAAGAATTAATTCTAGAAAGGGTACACATACAATAGATGCTGCTGTAGAACTTGGAATTGGCTCTAAAGAGTATGAACTTATAGAAGTAAAATAAAAATTAGATTAATATTAAACTTTTGTTAGAACAAAAAGGAACCATATTGATTCCTTTTTAATTTTTGGTTTTTTAATTATTAGATTATATCTTTATTGTACTCTTTCAATAGTGCGACTATAGAAGTAATAGGTATTATCTTCTTGTTTTTTAAAAGTATAGGTATAATTGTAATGTTCGTTAGGTAATATGTAGTATTTTGTTGTGTAAAAGTGTTCATATATTTTAATTTCGCTATCTGTTCTATCTACTTTTGTTATGTAACTGCGAAAAGTATCGGCACAAGTACCACCTGTATTAGAATGATATTCAATGTAAAGATTTAGGTTACTATTAAAAATGTAAGCAATGCCTTTAAATAAAATGTTAATATTTGTATCAAGAATTTTGTTGCTGCCATAAGCACTCTTATAAATTTTTTCAACTTTTTCTTTGGATATGGCATTATTAGGTTTGCTTTCACAATGAACAATAAAATCAGGTAATGTTTGGGGTTCAATTCCTTTACAACTAACTGTTATAGAATTTGATAGGTTATGATAAATTAATTTCATTTTCATTTCTTCTGACATGTTTGCTATTAACTCTTCAATTTTACCTGTGTCAAAAAAGATACGAAAAGGGCCAATTTCTTCACATAAATTTCTATCAACTACTAAATTAAATAATTCTTGGGCTTGGGGGTCATTTTTAAAGCTTATATCATCTCCTATATATTCATAATCATATACATCATCTTCATTTTTACTTTCTTCTTTATCATTTTCATTTTCTGTTTCATTTTTAATTTCTTCTTTATTGCTTTCATTTTCTGTTTCATTTTTGCTTTCTTCTTTATCGTTTTCATTTTCTGTTTCATTTTTAATTTCTTCTTTATTAGTTTCTAAGTCTTTATCTTTAGCGTTGTTAGATATTTGATTTTTCCCAAGGAAAAAATAAAAAAATCCTAGTAATAGTAATAAAATAACTATGATAGAAATTGATGATATTATGATAAATTTATTTTTTTTCATGCTTACACCTCTTTAGTAATTTTATCAAATTTTGGGAGTATTGGTTGTTAATTCAAATAAAAAAATGTAAAGTTTACAAAAATTAAGGAATACAATTCTGTAAAAGAATTTTTATGTAAATATATCGGTTGTAAGATAAAATAAATAATGATAAAATAGGAAGTAGTAAATTGTTAATAGAAAAGAGGGATTTTATTGTTAGAATTAAGAAAAATAAGTAAAATCTATGAAACAGATAATTTTAAGCAAAAAGCTTTAAATGGTGTAAGTATAAGTTTTAGAGATTGTGAGTTTGTTTCAATATTAGGTCCATCTGGTTCTGGGAAGACAACACTTTTAAATATAATAGGTGGACTAGATAATTATACTTCTGGGGATTTAATTATTAATGGTATTAGTACTAAAAAATATACTGATAAAGATTGGGATACTTATCGTAATCATCGAATTGGCTTTGTTTTTCAGAGTTATAATTTAATTTCTCATCAATCAATTTTATCTAATGTAGAGTTAGCTCTTACATTGTCAGGAGTTTCTAAGAATGAAAGGCATAAGAGGGCGGTTAAGGCTTTAAAAGAGGTTGGATTAGAAGATCATATGTATAAAAGGCCTAATCAACTTTCTGGTGGACAAATGCAGAGAGTTGCGATTGCTAGAGCACTTATTAATAATCCAGATATTTTACTTGCCGATGAGCCTACAGGAGCACTTGATTCCAAGACTAGTAAACAAATTATGAATTTATTAAAAGAAGTTGCCAAAGATAGATTAGTTGTAATGGTTACTCATAATGCTGAATTGGCTCAAGAATATTCTACTAGAATTATTGAGTTAAAAGATGGTGAAGTTACTAGTGACAATGATTCTTTTGATGGTAAAGATGAAGAGGATGTAAAGAAAAAGAAGGATAAAAAGAAAAATATGTCTTTTAAAACGGCATTGTCTTTGAGTTTTAATAATTTACTTACTAAAAGGGGAAGAACAGTATTAACAGCTTTTGCTGGATCAATTGGTATTATTGGAATTGCTTTAATCTTATCTTTGTCACATGGTATACAAAATTATATTGATAAGACGGAAGAAGAGACACTTAGCTCATATCCACTTATTATACAAAAAGAGTCTGTTGATATGTCTACAATATTAGAATCTTTAGCTGGTAGTGCAGAGTCTAAGCAGTATGATGATGGAAAAGTCCATTCTTTGAATATAATGGGCGATATGTTTACGGCTATGAGTCAAAAGGTACAAAGAAATGATTTGAAAAAGTTTTCTAAGTATTTAGAAGATAAATCTAAAATAAAAGATTATGCATCAGATATTCAATATTCTTATAATGTAGCAATGAATATTTATAAAAATGATTTAGAAAATATTGTTCAGGTTAATCCTACTACGGTGTTTGATTCTATAGGAATGAATATGAGTGGGGTATCCGATGTTTATAGTACTTATATGTCTAATTATAATGTGTTTTATGAATTAATTAATAATGATAAATTGAATAAACAACAATATGATTTAGTAAAGGGACATTGGCCAGAAAAATATGATGAGGTAGTTTTACAAATAGATAAAAATAATCAAATATCTGATTATACATTGTATAGTTTAGGAATACTTTCTCAAGATGATTTAAAAGAACAATTTGTAAATATGACTACGGGTAAGGATGTAAAGTTTGAGGATTCATCTTATACTTATGATGATTTGCTTAATGTTTCATTTAGATTATTGTTAAATACCGATTATTATCAGAAAAATAATAATATCTGGGTTAATATGTCTGAAGATAATGATTATATGAAAGAAGTTTTAAGTAAAGCCATGGAGTTAAAGATTGTTGGTATAATTAAACCTAATGAAGAGGCTGTTACAGGTAGTAATACTCCTGGAATGATTGGTTATACGCATGAACTTGTAAGACATTTAATAGAGGAAATTAATAAGACAGATATAGTTAAGGAGCAACTTGAAAATAAAGAAAGAAATGTATTTACGGATAGAGAATTTTCAACAAAGGATACTTTTGATATAAAGGATTTATCACAAGAAGAGTTAATGTATATTCAAAGTTTATCACAGGAAGAATTAGCTCAATATATGAAGACTTATTCAGAAAATATGACATCTAGTTATGAGGAAAATTTGATAAAATTGGGTATAGCAGAAATTGATGATCCTGATCAGATATCTATTTATCCTAAAGATTTTGATGCTAAAGAAGAAATTGTTAAGATAATTGATGAATATAATAAAAATAAAGAGGAAAATGAACAAATTAGATATACTGATATTGTTGGTATAATGATGAGCTCTGTTTCTACAATTGTTAGTGTTATAAGCAGTGTATTAATTGCTTTTGTGGCAATTAGTTTAGTTGTTTCATCAATAATGATTGCGATAATTACATATATATCTGTTATTGAGAGAACAAAGGAAATTGGTATTTTAAGAGCAATTGGTGCTAGTAAAAAAGATATTTCTAGAGTATTTAATGCTGAGACATTAATAGAGGGATTAACTGCTGGTGTTTTAGGTATTATTGTTACTTTAATTCTAAATATACCTATTAACATTATTATTAAAAAGGTTGTTAATATTAGTGGTATTTCTAAGTTACCATTAGTTGGAGCTATTATATTAATTGTAATTAGTGTATTTTTAACTGTAATAGCTGGGTTTATACCTGCTAAGATTGCGTCTAAAAAAGATCCTGTAGAGGCACTTAGAACAGAATAGTAAATCAGTATTGATTTACTTTTTCCTTAGAGGAGGAAGGAAGTTTGAAATATAACGAAATAAAAAAAGCTAGCATTTTAGGGATGCTAGGTAATATATTTTTGCTTATTATAAAAGCAATTATTGGAGTAATTAGCCATAGTCAAGCAATGATTGCGGATGCATTTAATAGTGCGGGTGATATTTTTTCTTCAATTATGACTTTTATAGGTAATAAAATTGCCTCTAAGCCTAGAGATGAAGATCATGATTTGGGACATGGAAAAGCTGAATATGTTTATTCTTTATTAATAAGTGTAGTTATGTTTTTGATGTCTTTTCAAGTATTTAAAAATTCAATTGTATGTCTAATTACTAGAGAAAAATTTATTTTTTCTTACTTCTTAGTAATTGTTTGTGTTATTACTATTTTAGTTAAGTTTTTCTTATTTTTATATACAAATAAGCTATATAAAAAATATAATAATGTGTTGTTGAATGCTAATAGTAAGGATCATAGAAATGATTGTTTTATTACTTTGATAAATTTAATTGCTTGTTTATGTAGTTTGATAGATATTTATTTTATAGATGGCTTGGTTGGAATTTTTATAGGTATATGGATTTTTATATCGGCTTTTAAAATCTTTGTAGAAAGCTATGATATTTTAATGGATAAATCTATTGATAAACAAACAAAGGATAAAGTTTTGGATATTGTTAAAAAACATAAGGAAATTTTGAAGACTAATCATTTTAATGCTACTCCTGTTGGATATCAGTATCAAATATCTTTAACTATATTTGTTGATGGTAATTTGTCTACTTTTGAAAGTCATAGAATAGCTAATGATTTGGAAAAGGAAATTGATAAGGAAATTCCAGAAATTTATTTGACAGTTATACATGTTAATCCAATTGAAGAAGATAATTAAAAAGAGGTGGTTAGATGTTTTTGTATAGGAATCGTAGAATTATAATGAATATATTTTATGCTATACTAGGAATGGTTTATGCTTATTTTGCTTATGATTATATTTTTACGCATTATGAAGTAATAAATGTTAATTTTGGTAAGATAATGATAACATCAGCTATACTTTTTGGAGTTTATTATTTGGCAGCTTTTTTATATTTTAAATATATTTCTAAGTCGGATTTTTGGGAAGATAGATTTTCTAAAACAACTTTTGTTACAATGATAAACTTTGTATTAATTATATTAGTTAAATTATTTATAGAATGTAAAAGTTTTGGGGAGGCTATTAGTACTTTTGGGCAATTACTTATTATTACTATGATACCTGCTTTGGTAGTTTGGTCAGTGGTTTTCTTGATTAGTAATAAAAAATAGTAGTATGTTATAATAAGAGGGAATGGATGTGACTTGAATGGAAGAAAATTTTGACATAAAGAAAAAAAGAATTAGTATGCTTGATAATTATGGGGAAAATTTCCAAGAAAAAGATTATATAACTAATCCAGCTATTGGAAGGGATGAACAGATTAAACAGTTAATTTTAACGTTACTTACTCCTGATAAAAGTGCTGTTTTAATTGGTAAACCTGGTGTAGGTAAAACGGCTGTTGTTGAGGGACTAGCTTATCGTATTCAAAAAGGAGAAATTCCTGATATATTAAGAGATTATCAAGTTATAAAAATAAATACTTCAGCTTTACTTGGAGTTGATCCTGTTACTGGTGAAAGTAAGATACAGACTCTAATAGATGAGCTAAAGAATAGAAGTAAATTAATTTTGTTTGTGGATGAAATTCATACTCTTATGGGTACTAAGGGAGAGGCTTTGGACTTTGCTAATATGTTTAAACCAGCTCTTGATCGTGGCGATATTAAAGTAATTGGGGCAACAACTACAGAAGAATATGAAAGATATATTTTGCGCGATAAAGCTTTTGTTAGGCGTTTTCAAAAAATAGAGATATTTGAGCCGACACGAGAAGAGAATATTGAAATTTTGATGGGGACATTGCCAAAAATAGAGATTAGGACTGGGGCTAAGATGCTTTATACTACATTTATTCAAAGAAAAATGATGGAGTTTATTACGGATATAACTAGTGAATATAAAAGAATATATGAGATAGGTTCTAGGTATCCAGATGTATCTTTAACTATTGTTCAAAATGCTTTTTCTAATTGTTTATTTGATAATAGAAAAGAAGTAAATGTATTAGATTTTAGAATAGCAATTTCAACTAGTAAGAATATTTATCCTGATGTTATACAAAAAGCTCTAGTACAATTTGATAGTATATTTGCTGATCAGATAGAGCAATGTAGTGAAGAAGTAAAATATGAAAAATTAGGCGAAGACTAAATATTTAAAATATATAAATATAAATTTAATATAATTATAGTGAAAGGATAATTATTATGTGTGGAATCGTTGGCTATATAGGCAAGAATAAGGCTTTAGATGTCTTAATAGAAGGATTAAAAAAATTGGAGTATCGGGGATATGATTCTGCTGGAATAGCACTTAAGAATGAAGAAAATATTCAGGTTATTAAAAGTGTTGGTAAGATAGAATGTTTAGAGGACAAGCTTAAAAATACTTCTTTAATAGATGCGAATATGGGAATAGCTCATACAAGATGGGCAACACATGGAAAAGTTACGGTGGAAAATGCTCATCCACATCAAGCGGGAGATTTTGTTATTGTCCATAATGGAATAATAGAAAATGCTCATGATATTAGGAATTTGCTTATTAATGAAGGTTGTTTGTTTAAAAGTGAAACTGATACAGAGGTTATTGCTGTTTTATTGGATAAATTTTATAAGGAAAAAAAGGATATATTTAGGGCTTTAAGAAAGACTTTAGAATTATTAAAAGGATCATATGCTCTAGGGATACTCGTTAAAGATATTAATAAAATTTATGCAGTAAGAAAAAATTCTCCTTTAATTGTTGGTGTTGGTAAAGATGAATATTTTATTGCTAGTGATATAGCAGCTATAATAAATTTTACTAATAAATATATATTGCTTGAAGAAGGAGAAGTTTGCGAATTAAGTTTTAAAGGAGTAGAAGTTTCTAAAGATGGAATAATTATTGATAAGGATATTAAAGCAACTGATTTGATTGGTGAAGATATAGATAAAGGAAATTATCCACATTATATGTTGAAAGAAATTATGGAAGAGCCTAATGTTTTTAAAAAAACTGTGGAAAAGTATTTAAATGATACTAGTCAAATTCCTGATTTAAGTCATTATCAAGAAATTCATATTGTTGCCTGTGGTTCAGCAATGTATGCGGGGATGGTTGGAAAATATTTATTAGAAGAATGTGCTCATATTAAAGTAGTTGTGGAATGCGCTAGTGAATATCGTTATAAGAAAGTTTTTTATGATCAAAAAACATTGGTGGTTGTAATTTCTCAATCTGGTGAAACAGCGGATACTATTGCGGCACTTCGTAAAGCCAAGGAAAATAATATTGATACTTTAGCTATTGTCAATGTAAAAACTTCTACTATTGCTAGGGAATCTCTTTATAAATTATTTATTGAGGCTGGGGTAGAGGTTGCTGTTGCTACTACTAAGGCTTATATACTTCAAGTATTGATTCTTATAATGCTTA
>CANQEF010000045.1 GCA_947594675.1 uncultured Bacilli bacterium | reverse complement strand
ATTACTCTAGAAGATATAGTTGATTTTCATTTTAGATTTGAAAGAATTCATCCTTTTGGAGATGGAAATGGGCGTGTAGGCAGAATAATAATGTTTAAAGAATGTTTAAAAAATAACGTTATGCCATTTATTGTATTAGATAGTGATAAACCTTATTATATGAGAGGTCTAAAAGAATATGAAAATGATAAAATGTTTTTAATTGATACAATAAAACATGAACAAGATTTGTTTGAAAAAACTTGTGAAGAATTATTAAATTTTGAAATTGAAGAAAAATAACTAAAAAAATTAATCATCCTATAATTTTTATTAATTTGAAAATTTTAGGATGATTTTTATATGTTCTAAAATATTATAAAATAATTATTTATTCTTAATACACTCTTATTTTGTACTTACAAAATTCATCCTAATTTCTAGGTTGATATTACAATTTAGTATTACTAAAATTAACATTTTATCCATAAGTTTAAGTGAGGTGCTTAATTATGGATAAGTACAAGATTAATTATATATTCAGTGAAGAAAAAGATATTAATGATATTTTTATAAAAGTTTTAAATAAAGAACTAAAAAAATATATTCTAATGATTTGTAAAAATAAAAAATGTGAGGTACTATCATCATGTACTTATTTATCTCAAGGAAGGAGAAAAAATTGTTAGAGAGTTTAAATAAAATATATAGTGTTGGACTTTATATAAGATTATCTAGGGAAGATGATGATAAGACTGAAATGAGTGAGAGTATTACAAATCAAAAAAGTTTATTACTTCAATATGTTAAAGAGAATAATTTAAGAGTTTATGATATTTATATTGATGATGGATATTCAGGAACTAATTTTGATAGACCAAATTTTAATAGATTATTAAACGATATAGAATTAGGTAAAATAAATATGGTTATTACGAAAGATATGTCAAGACTTGGTAGAGATTATATTGGGACAGGAAATTTAATAGAAAAATATTTTCCAGAGCATAATGTTAGATATATTGCAGTCACTGATAACATAGATACCTTTTTAGATAATTCTAATAATGATATTGCACCATTTAAAGCTATAATGAATGATATGTATGCTAAAGATATTTCTAAAAAAATAAAGTCTAGTTTAAAAGCAAAAATGAAAGAAGGTAAATGGGTAGGAGGTAGAACTCCATTTGGGTATGATCAAGATAAAAATGACAAAAATCATTTAGTAATAAATGAAGAACAAGCAGATATTGTTAAAAAAATATTTGATATGTGTTTAGAAGGTTTATCTTTTTTTAAAATAGCGAAACAATTAACTAATGAAGGAGTTAAAACTCCAGCTCAATACTATAATTTTGAATGGAAAAGTCATTATAATTTAAAGTATGGAGAGTGGCATTCTAAGACAATTAGAGATATTTTAACCAATAGAATGTATGTAGGTGATTTAGTGCAAAACAAAAGAAGTAAAGTAAATTATAAAGTGAAAAAAGTCGTTAAAAATAATGAATGTGATTATATTATTGTTGAAAATACTCATGATGCAATTATTGATAGAGATGTTTTTTATGAAGTGCAAAAAAGGATTTCTAAAAATAAAGGCAGAAATGAAAAAAAAGAAATTCATTTACTAGATGGACTTTTATATTGTGGAGACTGTGGACACAGAATATCCATTCAATCACGAAGAAAAAAAGATAATAGATGTTATACGATTTGTAATTATTATAGAACTTATATGAAACAAAAACTTTGTACAACTCATTCAAATAATTATGATGGGTTAGAGAAATTAATCATTAATTCCTTGACTAAAATGTGTTTGAATTATATTAGCAAAAATAAAATTAAAAATAATGTTTTATCTAATTTAGATAAAACGAGTAATGTTAGTAATAAAAAGGAACTAGAAATACTTAATAATGACATTAAACAAATTAATGATAATTTAGATGCCACTTATATTGATAAGTTAAATAAAAAAATTACTGAAGAACAATTTGAAAGAGTTAAAATCAAGCTAGAAAATGAACTAAGTATCAAACAGAAAAAATATGATGATTTAAATGATGATATTAATGATATAATAAGTGAAAAATCTAAAAATAAAGTTATAGTAGAATATATTAATAAATTTCTATCTATGAAAGAGCCTGATAGAGAACTTATAATTAATCTAATTGATAGAATAGAAATATTTGAAGATAAGAATATAAATATTAAAGTTAACTTTAATATTAAGTAAAAATATGTTACTGTATTTACATAGGAATTGATGATATGAAACTATATCATATTGATAGATATGGAACAATGAATAAGGGTCAAGCACTTAAATTGCAAGAAAATATTCATTTTGGAAACGAATTAAAAGATCAGGCTTTAAATTCTACAATGTTATATTATGGTAAAGGTCTCTCACATTATGGAATTCATTATTTATTAAATAATGAATTATCGAATAACGATGCTATGCCTTTAAGTTATGTTATGGATATCATTTTTGAGTATGAAAGAATGCTAAATTATAAAACTAAATTATCTCGATATCAATCATTTTTTGCTTTTGATAAAATAGGTGTTAAAGAATTTATAAAAAATAAAAATTTATCTGAATCTTTTTATAAAATATATGAAGTTGAATTTGATTATTTTGAAAAGCATAATATGCCTTTAATTAGTGGTAATGCTCATTATAATATTGCAGCAATGGCAAAAATTTATTGGGAAGATGGAAAAGATCCTTATGATAGGCCAGTATAAATGAATACTTACTACGTTATCCAATTAGAGTTATAAAAGAAATAAAATTAGAAAAAATAGACTGAATTGCTTGGTCTAACAAAAAAGGGTAAAGACATGTTTGCCCAATACATACAAGGATAATTAATCATCACGTTTATAAACATACTTATAGACCTGAATATACTTGTTCAGAAGAAAACACTGTAAGTAATGTTCAATGTGGTTCTTGTTGTCAATTTAGATAAGACGTTTAAAATGCTTGCTTATGCAAGTATTTTATTTTTGTCTTATTATTTGTTAAAACTTTATATATTTGAAATGCTTTATTCTTATTGTAAAATTTACTGTAAATGTATTCAAAAAAGTATTTGTCTAAGTTTGTCAAATGTATTGATTATTTTACATACCTAGTTTATTCTTATAATAGGGAGTGTGATATAGGTGATTTATCCTTCAATTGATAAGCTACTTAATATAGTTGATTCAAAGTATGAGTTGGTTCATATTTCCGCTAGGAGAAGTAAAGAGATTTCCAGAGAGGGGTTTTTACAAATGCCTGAATCCGAATATAAGAGTAAAAAGAATATTGGAAGAGCTCTTGAAGAAGTTGCTGAAGGCTATATTGAGGTAAAAAGAGAGTGTTAAGCTCTTTTTTTATTTATAAATTATTTTGTTCTTTATAGTTATTGAAAATTACACTGATAGACTTTTTAATATAAAGTTGATACAATATTTCTAGTGATAGGTAATTTTAGTGAGAAAGTGGGGTATTTCGATATGAAAATAGAACGCTATAAAAAGGGTGGTAATGGTAAATATAAGATACTTCTTGATAATGGAGTGGTACTTATTTTATATGAAGAAGTAATTTTAAAATATGATTTACTTTTAAGAAAGGAAATTACCGATGCTGATTTGATTGAATTAGACAAAGAAAATCAACAATATGAGGTTTATTATGCAGCTGTTGATAGTGTAAATAAGCGTTTTAAAAGTATATATGAATTACAAGAGGTTTTGAAGAAAAAGCAATATTCTAAGGAACTAATTGACATAGCAGTTGATAAATTGTTGCAACAAGGTTATTTGAATGATAGAAGTTTTGCAAAAAGTTATATAAATAATCAAATTATTACTACAAATAAAGGCCCTTATAAAATAAAAAGAGAACTTTTGGATAGGAAAGTAGATGAAGATATAGTAAATGATGAGTTGATTAATTATACACAAGAAGAGCAATTAATAAAAATTGAGAAAATTGTTGATAGAATGTTAAAAAGTAATCATACTAGAGGGGGAGTTATTTTAAAGCAAAAAGTTATTAATCAACTTAAAAATTTGGGATATGATAGTGATTTGATTATGAAAATTATTTCTGAAAAAGATTTTAGTAACAATGAGAGTATTAGAAAACAGGAATATGAAAAGTTGAAAAAAAGACTTTCTCGTAAATATAGTGGCAGTGACTTAGAAAAGAAAATTAATGAAAGGCTTTATCAGAAAGGTTTGTATTATGAAGAATAATAAGAAAATAACTTGGGCTTTTATATTTTTAATTATTTGTTTATCTTTTTCTATGCTTTTATTTATGGTAAGGGAAAGTGATTACTTTTGGCATATAAAAGCTGGAGAGTATATGTTTAAAAATGGTATTTTAAAGATGGATATTTTTTCATGGTTTGTTAAAGGAAAATATTGGTTTAGTCATGAATGGTTATTTGAAATTATTATTTATACGTTTAAATTATTATTTGGAAAATATCATATACTGGTTTATGGATTTTGTTCTTTTACTTTATTATTATTAATTATATTTTTAGGTAATAAAGAAAAATTTTTAAAGAATATACCTTTTTCTTTACTTTGGTTAACTTTGTTTTTAATATTTATTATTTATGCTCAGGCTAGACCGCATTTACTTAGTTTTAATTTATTAGCTTTGACAATATATCTTTTATTTGATTTATATAATAATGAAAATTCTAAAAAAATATATTTTTTACCTTTAATTACTATTTTGTGGGCTAATGTTCATGGAGGATCTAGTAATTTGCCTTATATATTTTGCTTGATTTTTATTTTGGGAGGATTATTTAATTTTGAGGTTGGTAAAATTTATAGTTATAAATTAACTAAAAGACAATTGAGAAAATATTTTGAAGTTATGATTTTATGTATGTTAGCTGTGTTTGTAAATGTTCATGGAGCAAAAATGTTTTTTTACCCTTATACCAATATGATGAATACTTTAATGATTAATAACATTAATGAGTGGAAACCTACTACTTTAGCAAATTTAGCTCATTTACCTTATTATATTTTGGCTTTTGTTATTGTATTAATTTTGTTAATTAGTAAGAAAAAAATTTCTTTTATTGATTTCCTTTTATTTTTAAGTGTTTTGTTTCTAGGACTTAAAAGTATTCGATTTTGGGGATTTACATATATTATAATGTCTTTTGTAATATTTAATTATGTTAGAAAAAGAAAAGATGATAGATATAGTCTTTTTGCAATAGTAGTGGTTAGTTTTTTGTTTTTGATTTTAACTATATCTAATTATAAAAGTATTAAGTTAAATATTAATAATAAATTTTTAAATGATGATATTATTTTATTGATAAAGAAAGAAAATCCTAAGAGATTATTTAATATGTATAATTATGGTGGAGAACTTATTTATAATGATATTGAAGTTTTTATTGATGGAAGAGCTGATTTATATAGTCCATATAATTATGAAGATTATTTAAATATTTCTAAGCTCGAAAAAGATTTTGTTAAATTAATTAGAAAATATGATTTTGACTATATGCTTGTTGATAATAGTTATCCGATTTATACTTATTTGAAATATAGTGTTGATTATGAGCAGATTTATAATAATAAAAGTGTTTCTTTATATAAAAAAATAGCTACCTAATGGTAGCTTGTTCTTTTATTGTGAATTTTGATTCTTAGCTGCATCTATTAAATTATCCATGTAATCATTATATGCTTTTTCTAAAGCATCATCATTCCATTTAATTTTCTTTTCTTCTCTTATTTTTACTAATGACTGATAGTAAAGAGTTGAATCATTTTGTAATTTTTCATCTTTTAATGTTTCTTTGATGTCTTCTTTTACTTTGCTTAATTTTGGTTTATCTTTTTCACCAGTTTTTAGTATAATGTGGTAGCCTAATTCTGTTTTTACCGGTGTTTTTGTATATTCATCTTTTTTTAATTCTTTTGTTGCATCGGAAAATTCTTTAAGCATATCATCATAACTAAAGTATCCTAAATCTCCGCCATTGCTTGCTGTTTTTTCATCTTCTGAATATTTTTTAGCTAATTTTTTGAAATCTTCTCCATCTTTTAGTTTACTAATTACTTCATTAGCTTTTTTTAAGGCAGCTTCTTCAGCTTCAGTTTTTTCATCTTCTGTAGCATCATCTTTTACATTTAATGTTATTAAGATGTGACTTGCCTTTACATCACCATAAATATTTTCCTTGTAATATTTATTTATTTCACTATCTGTTAAATTTTTCTTTACGTAGTCTTCAACTGCTTTACTTCTTTTATATTCAAGAGATAAGACCTCTTTTAATTCTTTTTCTGTTTCTACTCCAAAATATTGTATTAAAGCATTTTTTAAAGTGTTTTCATCTTGTCCATAATAAGCTTTTATTTGATCAATTTGTTCTTTTACTTCTTTTTCTTCTTCATCATCTGTTTTGTATTCTTCATCTAATATCTTATGATCAATAGAATCTATTATCTTAGATATATTATCTTCTTTAATGCTTTCATAATATTCTGTAGCTGTTATTTTAGAGCCTTTTATGGATACGGCTACAGCACTTCCATCCTTTAATTCAGCTTTTTTTCCACATCCAGTAGTTAATGATATTAATACTAGAAGAGAAATGATAAAAATAAATTTTTTCTTCATTTTTTTTCCTCCTATATACCTAATTATAATAACAAAAAAATGGAATTAGTGCAATAAAATATGATAGATATAATCACACAAATTGTACTTTTGCCATAAAATATTTTGAAAGCAATAAAAAAGGAGGAAAAAACATGAATAATTGTATTTCTAGTTCCGCTATAATTTTAGTATTATTTATTCTTTTAATTATTATTTTAGGTGCTTATATTTAAGGAGGTGTGTTAAAATGTCATGTCAAGATAACAATTGTGTAACTACTACTTGTGCTTGCACTGGTACTGGTAGTAGAGGAGGTAATGGATTTTTATTAATCATTATCCTTTATATATTATTAGCTATTATATTAGGTGGAGCATTTGGCTCTTATAATTACTAAGAGGGAGACCTCTTTTTCTTTTGTGTAAAAAGCATATTGTTTTAATCTAGGTATTTGAAAGTGATACTATATTTTTCTAAAAGATTAGAATTTTTTTTATCTAATATATCTTTTATTATCTGTTGTAGTGAATTATCTTTAATAACTTCAGGAGTTAGATTATTTATTTGAATTGAATAAGATAAGTCATTTTCATTACTAATTATTATGGTATAAGATAGTGGAGTTATATCGTTATCTTCAAGGTTAGTTATGAAACTTGAAATATATTTGGTAATTGTAGAAGAATTCCATTTATTCGTGGTAATTTCTTTTTCTATGATATAAATTTTTGATGTTAAATAATCAGTTTCTGTAAGTATTTTTTCTTGTGTTGCCTTAGTAAAATCATTTAATTTTTTGTTAATTTTAATCGTAGTATCTTCTTCTGTTTTTTCTAAAATATCTTTTTTTATCTTTGTTTTAATATAATTTAATATAGAGGCTCCTTCAACATAATCTTTTTGATAGGTATCTTTTATTTTTTTTCTAGAATAAGTTATATAAAAATAATGATTTTTGTTTTCTTTTGATGAAAGTTTTAAACTAAAAACATCATTTTCGTATGTAATTTTACTTTTTTTGAATTGGGCATCAATGCTAGTATAGTTTTCTTCAAGATAAGATGTAAATTTTTTCTCAACTTTAGGTATAAATAGTATATCAAATTTTTCTTTAACAAGAATTACTCCACAAAAGACAAAAACAATTAAAAATAATATGGCCATTTTTAAGGTTAATTTTTGTTGTTCGTTCATAGTTATCACCTATAAATATTTTATATTAACTTAAGTAAAAAGGCAATTTTATCCTAAAAAATATTCTAAAAAATAGTTGTTTTGTTAGTTTAAGTATGATATCATATAATATGAATTATAGTAGAAGAATAGTAGGTGGTGTTAGTGATGAAGATACAACAAGGAGTAGTAAGATATAAGGATAGATCAGATTTAGTTTGTAATTATGGAATTACAGATGATGGAAAACAGTATTATTTTTTAGATGATAAACCACTTTCAAATGGTAATATTATAGCTTCAACTACTTTGGTAGAGGCTGTTGATCCAACTGTTAAAGCAACGCATGCTGGTGTTATTACTAGAGATGGTAATATTGTTATTCCATTAGAAAATAAGATGGTTAAAAATCTTGGTAATAATATTTTATTGGTTGAAAGAGCTGTTCCTGCTACTGAAACTGTTTTAGAGACAATAAAGTTAAAAAATGTTCCTGAGGCAGCTACTAAGTTGGTAACAACTCCAGCTACTATTAAAGATAGATTAATGTTAAAGATGGAAAATGAAGGAAGATTTGTATTTAATGATCAATTTTCTGAGGCCTCTATCTTTGATTATGATGGAAAAAATTTGATTGATGATGAGTATTTTAGTTTTATTGGAATGAATTCTAAAAAAATTTATTTTAGTAAGAATACGGTTGATTCTGAGATTGTTGAGTATTCTATATTTCCTGAGAAAGTTGCAACTAATTCTAATGCTAACGAAAATATAAAAGTTGAAGAAGTAGCTAAAGATAATAAAGAGAAAATTGAGAATGCTATAAATGGACAAATTGCTGCTAAGGAAGGTGCTTTGAATAGTCAAAAAGCAGTACCTTCTGTTCCAGCGGATATTGCTGCTGCAAAGCATGTTGCTCCGGGACCTATTCCAGCTGCTGTTAATCCTTCGGCAGTTACTCTGGAAGTAAAACCTGCTCCGGTAAAGGCAGCACCAATTGCTCCAGAAGTTAAACCTGCTCCAGTGGAGGCAGCACCAATTGCTCCAGAAGTAAAAACTGCTCCAGTAGAGGCAGCACCAATTGCTCCAGAAGTAAAACCTGC
>CANQEF010000044.1 GCA_947594675.1 uncultured Bacilli bacterium | reverse complement strand
AAACCTTCCTGAATTGGCTTAGTTTGTTCTTTGCCAATTAAAATGACTTTATCTGCGACTTCCGCCATTTTTTCACCTAGGTTTTTATTTAATTCGTCACTTTTTTCTCCTAGTTCTATCATTCCAGAAGTAATCACCATTTTTTCACCTTTCATTAAATTTAAAACATCTAAAGCCATTTTGCATCCATCTGGATTGGCGTTATAGGCATCATCAATTAAATACATATCGTAATATTTTTTTAATTGTAAACGATGTTCCACGGGTTTTACTTTTTTTACTCCTAATATTAATTCTTCATCTGTTAAACCAAGAGAATGACCAAGGGCAATAGCAGCAAGAATATTATAAATATTGGCTTTTCCCAATAATTTTGTAGAAAAGGTTATGACTTTATCCTCTTCCATTTTAAAGTGACAATCAAACGTTGTTCCTTCAGGGCTTAATTTTATATGATCGGCATAGATATTGGATTGCGCTACATTTTCAATTCCAATCCATATAATCTTGACATTGTTTTTTAAAGCATAATTGACTTGCAATGGGTCATCGGCATTTAAAATACCAATTCCATCTTTTGGCAAAGATTCAATGAGCTCAAACTTGGTTTTGGTAATATTTTCTTGAGAACCAAAAGTTTCTAAGTGAGCAACGCCAATTTTCGTTAGAATCCCATATTTGGGATGGACAAAATCACAAAGTTCTTGAATTTCTTTAGTTTTACAAGCTCCCATTTCTGCAATAAAGTAATCATTAAATTTATCCAAATATTCATTTACCGTAATCATAAGTCCGGTTGGAGTATTATAGTTTTTCGGAGATGCTAAAGCATTAAATTTTACATTTAAAACATCATTTAAAATATTTTTACTACTTGTTTTTCCATAACTTCCGGTAATGCCAATCACTTCCAAATGGGATAAACTTTTTAGTTTTTGCATGGCCATTCTTTTAAAATGATTGTTGATACTATGTTCGATTGGAGCATTAATAAGATTGGCTAAGACAACTACTAGGGAATTAAGATATAAAAGGATTGATAAACCAAAATACGTCCAAATGGATTCTTTTCCTAAAATACCAATTAAAATAGCAATAAGATAAAGAAGAATGGTTGTTGTATATAATCTTTTTATTCGACCTGTAAATTTTAGAGGAATCTTTGTTTGTTCTTTTTGTTGCTCATCAAAGAGTCTCATAAAGCAAATACCATAAAAGACATTCATGATGATAAAACGGCCGACTTCATTTAAGAAGAAAAAGATTGGTAGCAAAAGAAAGCCAAGTTCGATAGTCAAAAAATGCTTTTTTAAATGTTCTTTCAACCACTTTAAATACTTATTTCCTCGATTATAACGATTTTGTTGCAACATTTGTAAGGATTTATTGGTTTTTAATATTAAATAAAAACTATAAAAAACAAAACTAGCAATATAATACTTCATAAAAGACCTCCTACTCCATAAACGATTTTATAATCTGAATGGTTTTTATTTTATCTTCTAAATAAGCATAATGCGTACAATTGGGATATTCAATTACAGCAGCATTGTCGATTAATTTTTCTAGTTCATACGCATCCTTTAAAGGGACTGCTGTATCCTTTGTCCCCCAAATTAGAATGGTAGGACATTTAATTTTTTGACATTCTAAAGTAGCATCGGTATTAATATGTTTTACTAAAATGGCGCGCATTTTAGGAGTGGCATTTTTATAATCTTCTGAACCAATATTCTTTTTCATTTTTTCAGCGATATTTTTAAGTAACGGAAGTTTAGCAGCCTTTTTTAATAGTTTTACTTTTAAAGAAGGATTGGGCATTGCTACTTTATAGGGACTCGCAAGTAAGATAAGTTTTTCTACAGGATATTTAGCCGCGTAGAAAAGAGCAATTTTTCCTCCAAAGGAATGACCAATTAAAATAATCTTTTTTATTTTTAATTTTTCCAGTAAAGCGTGAAGCATAATGGCATATTCTTCTAAACTCCAAACGCTTTTTGGTTCACCAGATTTACCAAAACCAGGTAAGTCAATTAATAAGACATTTTCACTTTCCATAAAGGGCTTGGCAATCGGTTCCATCATTTCGATATTTTGTCCCCATCCATGTAAATAAACAAGTGTTTTTTTGCTATGATTATCTATAAATTTATAATGAATATGAATATCTTGATACCCAAACATACTAGGTTCCTCATTTCTATTATTATCTTATCATAAAATCATATGTTTTTAAATTGGTATTTATTTAAAAAAGCAGATTAACGATGTAATCTACTTAATATTTTTTTCTTCTTTATTATTAAACCAACACCTATAATTACAATGATACCTATTACACTTAAACTGTAAGTTATTAGATGACTCTTTGCTTTATAAATCTTTTTATTTTGTTTGATGCAAGCTTTTACATCACCATCATTTTTGAGCGTAGAAACAAAATCACAAACCTCTTTGGAATCTTGATAAGCAGTAATTGCTTCTTTTAAATGTTCTTTGTTAGTATCGTTTACCCCAGCAAAAGAATTGGTTCCAATTACAATAAATGGAAGTTTTTTACTTTTGACTTTTAAAAATTTCTTTACTTCATCATATAGTTCTTGATTATCCTCTATTCTTATTGCATTAACATTTATTTTAATATTGGTCATTAATTCATTTTCTAACCATTCTCTTCCACTATCACATTCACTATTTTCTTTTTCACAAAAGAAATAAAGATTTATCATATTATAATTAGCATCGGTTGCTAAAGCCTTTGTCACAATAGGAAAACTAAGCAATAGAAATAGTATTCCTAAATAAATTCTTTTTTTCATATAATTCCTCTTTTAACTTATTAAAGGTGTGATTAATCACACCTTTAATCTATTCAAAATATATAGTTGCTCTTGTATGTTTTTACCACCACTTGATTCCTTTGTTATAAAAATCAATGATATTTAGTTCAGTAAGAGCTTTGTCATTTTCTGTCAAAAATTCTTTTGATACCTCTATTTCAATTAATCATAGCAATATTATAAACTTTTCTAGCTTCACACTAATTTTTGAAGATTTTATAACCCTCAAGTTTAATTTCGTTGTATTAGCACTACTTACCGTTGCTACACCATTATTACTTCTTGAAGAATATAAATATTCCTCGCTATTACCATTTTTAGTTAAACCTAAAATAGTTGCAAATTATTGAATATTAGAAGATACTATTTTATCTCCAATTTTAAGTGTTGCATTAAATGTAACACCTTTTGGATTAGTTTCTGAAGTATGACCTTCAGCATCAATATATTCAATTTTTATTTTATCTTCAAATACAGCGCCTGCTTCAAAAGTGAATCCAGATGCATCATAATCAGAATCTGTTACATCAATTCCTATTTTAAGAGCTTTATTAAGACTATTAGCCCAGAATGAACCTAAACTAATTTTAGCAGTCGTTTTTTCTTTAGGTGCTTTAATCCTAATACCATATTCATTTTGACCTACAAAAGTTGCAGTTTGTTGCCTAATTTCAATATTAGCATCAGTATCAATAGCATTTATATAAATAAATTCTTTTGTTTCTAAAGCCCCATTAAAATTATTCCCTACAATTTTAGAAGAATTACCTATTGCTTGTTCAAAATTAATTATCATTTCAGCATTAGAACCTTCAAAATTACCAAAGTAAATAATAGTACTTGGATTTTCATGTGTAAATTCGACTAAACTATGCCAATTTTTCCCTTCAGTTATTGCATTTGCACTAACATTTGCTTGATAAGTACTAAATCCTGTTCCTTCAACAGTAATAACATTTTGATTTTCATCTTCAGTACTTGACTTACCTACAATATTAATTTTTTCAAAATGTACATCATCTGAAGATACTTTTATTTTACCCTCAATAGTAGCATAATTCTTAATTCCTTTTGAATTTACTCCAATAATTGTAATATTACTTTTTTCAATATTTAATTCATTTGTTAATGAAATTTTTCCTTCAACTATAATTACAGCATGAGCACCCGTTTCACTCACTGCTTCTTTTAATTGTTGTTCATCTTTTACAGTTGTTACTTCTGCGTGGTAAGTTGCTTTTAAATCAGCTCCATAATAAGTATCTTCTGTCGGTTGCGGAACCTTACCTTTTTCATAGCTTTCGGCTCCTTTTACCCAAGCTTCAATAGTGTAATCTGCTAAAGCATCACTATATGTAGTTAAATATTTTATATCATCATCTGGTTCAATTTTATCAGGATTTTCTTTGTCAAACCATCTTGTAAATGAAATTGGATAAGATGTAGTAACACGGTCTCCACTATAAACTATTTTTATAAAATTGTGTTCTACATTAGGATCATTATAATAATTTTTGTAATTATAACCTTCTTTGTTAACCAATTCATCCCCAATGTAATTCGATGCAACCACATCGCTACTTGGTTTTTCATATCTTTTAACTTCTTGCATTGTAATAGGTTTAGAAATTTCTTTTTTAATATTAGTTACATTAACTGTTGTACCTTCTTGTGCTTTAATTAAAGGTTTACTATATTTTTCCCCTTCATAAGTTATTTCACTTCCTGTAAAAGTTCCTCCTGTTTTAACTTCGATACCAGCTTCTGCACCTGTTCCACTAATTTCTAATCCTGTTGATACTAAATTTCCATTACTTTCAACAACAATTGATGTTTTTGCATTTGCTAATTTAATTGTATCAATGGTTACTCCCATAGATTTTACAGTAAATATTGTGTTAACATCGCTTCCAGCAGTTATAGTATATTTTTCATTTCCACTTATTACTACTTTTCTTTCAATGTCTATCGTTTTATTAACTTCAAAATTATTGCCTATAAATATATGTTCTGCCTTATTACTTAATGCATTTTCTAATTCTTGTTGTGTTTTTACAACCACCATATCCGATTCAAATGTAAACTTGTAATCAGTTGGTACTTCTATATTACTTGCAAGTGAAATTCCTTGTTGAGCAGGTGCTTTCACAAGTGTAACTGTTTTTGAAATTTTTTCTGGATTAAACTTCAATGTGAAACTGTCATATCCTTCTTTATTAGCAATTTCTCCTAAAGTTACATCCTCATCATTTTTACCATCAAAATTTTCTTTTAATATTTTTGAGTATAATTCTTTTGCACCATCTTGAACAGCTTTCTTTAATTCTGCTTGGTCTTCTATACCATTTTTTGTAAATGTTTTTTCATCTCCATTAACTGATAATGTTATTTCGTTAATTTCATTTTTTGATAATATATAAGCTATTGCCCCTGGAATGCTTGTATCATTCATTCTTGATAATTTAGTTGTAGGGTCAATTACTGTAATAGTAATTTCTCCACTATTTTCTACATAATCTTCGATTTTAAATTCACTACTAAAGTCTTCTGATTTCGAATCTTCTGTTTTATTCAAATCTTCAAGAACATCAGCTATAAATTTATCTGAATACAAATTCCAATGTGGTTCTAAAGTTATATTATCTTCTGTATCAGAAGTAATTTCTGTACCTACAATATTTGTGCCTTCTTCATTTGCCCAATAAGCAAAATTATGATATGAATCAGAAACCTCTGGTGTATCTTCCGGTAACATATCTTCTGTAATTGTATCACCATCATATACAGTTAAATCTGTTTTTAGTCCATTAAATGTTAATTTATGTGCTTCTTCAAAGCTTAATCCACTATAATCAATTGTATATTCATATGGTAAGAAAGCTTTCCCTTCCCCATCAAAATCAATTTCATATTTAATTTTCTTATCAGATTTATCATCTAATCTAAATAAAACCATTACCCAACCTTGTTTACGTTCTTCAGAGGTTGGAATATATGTTTTCTTATCTCCTTTTTCAGTATTTAAAATGATTGTCCAATCATTTTGATGTTTTGCAAACCATGGTTCGTCTTTTGGAACTGATATTTTAATTGGAACAAAATATCCTTCGTTAGTATCAAATCCATTATTAAGAGTTTGTTCTTTAATGCTTCCTTGTATTCCTACTTTAGAAGGTTCTCTATCTGGTTGCTCTTCCTCGCTTGTTTTTATAGATAAACCTTTAACTGTATCAAAATCGTAACCATAACCATCCAATTCTTTTTTTTCTGCGGAACCTTCTCCCAAAGATTCGTTGCTAAGAACCTCAAAGTCAATATTACCTTTTGATTCATCTTGAAATTCCAAATCAGAATAATCAATTGTTACTTCATACGGAGCATATTCGTCATTGTCATCACCATCTAAATCAACTGTAATAGTAAACCATTTTTCACTATCTTTAAGAGGTGAACCTTCTTCATTAGTTGCTTTCAATGCTTTTAAGATATAAACAGTTGACGATGTAGCAAAGTCGTTACCAATTTTTTTACTAAAGTTTTTACTTTCTGCATCATGATCAAATAAAATGTTAATTGCTTCACCTGTTTGAGAATCATAATTTTCAGGAGCATTTGTTAACTTAAGTCCCAATCCCAAATAGTAAAGTAAACTTCCATCATCTTCAAATGGTGCATCATCATCGCCCCAATCACTATCTTCAAGAATTGGTAAAACTCCACTTACTTTATATTTATTTGGATCTTTATCATCTTTTACTACTTCTACTGAATAGCCATCAGTTTCATTATACCAACCGTCATTGTCATATTGACCCTTATTAGTATTATTTATTCCTACTACAGTAAATAATGAGGATTTTTCAAAAGTAAAGTTACTATAATCTATTGTTACTAATGTAGGTAGATATTCATCACCTTCACCATCATAATCTACACTATAATACAATTTACAATTTCCAGAATTATCTTTGCATTTAGGATCTTCAGTAAATTGATAAAGAATTGTTAAACTATTATCTTGTTTGTCATATTCACCATCTTTAAATGTTTTTTTGATTTTACTATCATCATTTAAAGTTCCATCAGTTAAGCGTGATATTTTAACATTTTCAGATTTAACAACTTCTGGTAATTTAAATGTAAAATCAAAATAGTAACCTGTTTTTTCAGTGAAAACATTATCATTAAGTATTTGTTCAACTAATTTACCTTCTAATGTATAATTTCCAGAAGTTCCAGAAATTTTAACGTCTGAATTAGCTTCAGATTTATAACCATATCCTTTTAATTGTTCTTTATCGGTCTCTGATGCATTATTAACTTTAACTTCAGCAACTGTTTTTTCTTGAAGTTTTAATTCATTCCAATCAAATGTAATGTCATATGGAGCATACTCTGTTCCATTTCCATCCATATCTACTACAATTTTAAATGTTTTGTCTTCAGCATCTTTATCAAGATGTCTTAAAATATATAATACATCATTACCATCAAAGTTTGTTGCTGTTAATGTTTTAGGTTCTTCACCTTCATGGATAAATTGGACAGTTACTGCACCTTTTCCGTTTGCTACTTTATCTAAAGTTTTAATTACAAATGGTAAATAATATCCTGTTGCGTCATCCTCTTCAAATGGATGCTTATTATCACTAAATGATTCTAAAATTGGAAGTAATCCTGTTACTTTTACAGTTGTCCCTTCCGTTTTAAGTTTAACATCAAAACCAGTTTCTTTTTTCCAACCAAATTCTGTTCCTAATTTGTTTGTTGCATCAGTTACCTCATCAACACTTTGAACACTAAACTTAGATGATTTTTCAAAAGTTACTTCACTTAAATCAATTTCATATTCAACTGGGAAGTATTCTTCGCCATCACCATCTAAATCAACAGTTATTTTGATTGGATCATTATTCTCACTTTTTACAGAGAATAAAATTGTTACTCCAGTTTCATCCGTAATGGTATTTGTTTTTGTACTCTTATCTCCTGGGAAAGTAACTTTTGCTTTTCCATATAAACTTGGATCGATTTTACTTCCTACATTAAATAAGAAATAAAAATCAGTTTCTTCATCTCCTGAAAAAACTCCAGGATTAATTTCTTGTTGAACAATAGTACCGGTTAGTTTGTATTTATGACCTTCAACATTTTCTAATCCATATGTATCTGATTCGCTTCTAGTGTATCCCCATTTTCCTGAAATACTGTTAACATCTGCTTCAGGAAGTTCTGTTGTTGTTAAATTTACTTTAGATTCTTCTTGGAACTCTAATTCACTTAAATCTAATGTATAAGTAGATGCTCCATATTCACTACCACTTCCATCAATATCAACCGTTATAGTAATTTCTTTTTTTGCCTCCCATTTTGCTTTTTCTATTGCTGTTAAGATAACAATTCCTGGAGTTTTATTTTCTGCATTTCCTACTTTTACATCAAAATCATTGATATCAATCGTATCAGTACCATTAATTCCATCTATTGTAATGGTCGTTTTTTCTGTAGCTCCTGGTACTTCTAATACATAAGCTAAAAAGTAATTTGCATTGGCATATTTAACTTGATCATCTTCATTATAATGGATATCACTTACATTCTTTCTCAAAAGTAATCCTTTTGCTTTTCCATTTTCAATTTTTACTTGATTATCTTTTCCATAGAATGTACTAGTTTCAAAACCTAATGCATCTTTTAATACATCAGAATAGGTTTTATAATTTTCATTATTAAAATCTGCACTAATTGAAGCTTCTGAATCTTCTGCTATAACATGGTAGTCAATGTATTTAATGTCTACTTTGGTATTTTCATCTCCAAATGCAGTTCCATTTCCTACTTCTGTTCCTCCATATCTCCATCCTGTTGCTTGATAATTACCATCATATTCTCTATCTATTCTATAAATCGTCATGGTATTTACTAAATCTTTAACATTATCTGGATTTATGACTTCTCCATCTATACTTCTTGATGCTAACATAACATCTTGAATATTAAATCCTTCATAATTTGATGTATAAGCATATTTTCCTACTACAAATATGAACCCTGCTTCACTTTCATAGCCTTCCGCTGCTTTCCCTAACTCTTCTACAGTCATCATCTTGGCATTAACATTTACTGCACTTGCCATTAATATTCCTGCTAAAACTGTTAGTATTCTTTTTCCATATCTTTTCATCTT
>CANQEF010000043.1 GCA_947594675.1 uncultured Bacilli bacterium | reverse complement strand
TAACTGGAATCTATGATATGAGTGGTGGCTCTCATGAATATATGGCTGCCTATAGAAAAGGACAAGATCCATCAGTAAGTGGAATAACGCCAGAAGAAAAGGAAAGTAAGTATTTTGATGTTTATGAAGAGACCACCTCAATCAGTTATAATAAAAGAATCTTAGGAGACGCAACAGGAGAAATGGGCCCATTTTATTACTATTATGATTCTGATGGAGCATCAGCTGAATATAAGCGAATACATAGCACATGGTATGCTGATTATTCAGACTTTGTTGATTCTGACTATCCTTGGTTCCATCGTGGGGGCATTTATACTAATGGAATTATGTCAGGTGAGTTTGCTTTTTCTGATTTTACAGGTGATGGACTTGGTGGTATTTCATCCCGCCTTGTTCTAGCCGTTAAATAAATTTATCTTGCTTTTTATAACAAAATATTATATAATAAGCTCCATTAAAGGGGGCTTTTATTAAAATGACAAAAGAAACTTTAAAAAAGAAATTTAAACTATTTGTAGACTATTTAAATTTACAAGGTCCAGAATTTGAAAATAATCCTTCTAATGATGATGTTTTCAAAGATAATGAAGTTTTAGAAATAAAACAAGAGGAACATACTGATGAATATAAAGATGCTTTGATTGAAGAATTAATGCAAGAAAATGAAAAATTATATAAAAAAGGTGTCCTTTTAGCAATAATATCAATAACTCTAATATTATTTGCTAATTACTATAGATTTAAATCAGGTGAACAATCAGCTATGGAAAAACAAAGTATTATTCATGCGAAAGTATATAATTTATTGCAAAGTAAAATATCTAAAAATGTATCTGAACCACTAGCCAAAATATTAAATGACTTTAATTATCTACAATATTTTTTAAATGAATTTATAGATGATATTGATATGAATGAATTTATATCAACTATAGAACCACAAATAGATAATTATTTATCTATGTATAATTTTAATGAAGATAATTTTTATTTAGAAGAAAATCTTGTAGAACCATCACCAACTAAAACAAAAGTGTATATAAATGAAAAATAATCATTTAAGATTGATTTTACTTGAAAATATCTAAAAGTTTGGTATAATACCTATAGGCGTGTAAGGAGGGATATTATGGCTAAAGTAGGAAACAGACAATTAAAAACTCTAGTATGTAGTGAATGTAAAGAAGAAAACTATAGAGAACAAAGAAATGTAAAAAATACAACAGAACGTCTTGAATTAAATAGATATTGTCCTAGATGCAGAAAGCATACAATACATAAGGAGAAAAAATAAGGTAAAACTTATTTTTTATATATTAGAAATTTGCTTGTAAAAATAAATATATAAAATAGCTTTGTGCCTTTTTCATTTTATATATTATTTTTTAATTTTCTTTATCAAAGAATTAAAAATGAATAAAGAAATATAAATACAAGTAAAATATATTAGTAAAAAAATAATGAAATAAATAGGACAAATATGTTAAGATATTTATCTATATCATTTTGTTCGTTTAGAGGTGAGAGAAATGATAAGTACAAATGATTTAAAAAATGGTATTACAATTGAGTATGATGGAAACATTTATGTTGTTATGGATACTCAACATGTAAAACCAGGTAAAGGTGCCGCTATTGTAAAAGCAAAACTTAAAAATTTAAGAACAGGTGCTATTTTTGAACAAACATTTAATGCCGGAGTAAAAGTTGCAACAGCTCACATTGAAAAGCAATTAATGCAATATTTATATAATATGAGCGATGTTTATTATTTCATGAATATGGATACTTATGAGCAATTAGAATTAAATTCCTCTTCAATAGGTGAAAATGCAAAATTTTTAAAAGAAAATTTGGAAGTTTACATTACTAGTTATGAAGGAGAAATATTAGGCTTAGATTTACCTGATAAAGTTGAGCTAGTTGTTACTCATACTGAACCAGCTGTAAAAGGAAATACAACAACTAATGCTATGAAAGACGCTGAGTGCGAAACTGGTTTAATGGTAAGAGTACCTCTATTTATAGAAGAAGGGGAAACAATTGTTATATCAACTAATGATGGTAAATACGTATCACGTGCATAATTAAGTTTTTTTAATTAGATAGATAGTGCTTACTATCTTTTTTTCATGCTTCACGAGCATATAAAATTATATTCCTCTTCAATAAAAATTTTCTTTTCAACAAGAAATAATTATGTTACAATTAATACAATAGAAAGGGTTTTAATTATGGCGAAAAAAGATGAAATTTATAATGATAGTTGGCTTTATACTTTAATATTAGTAACTTTAACAATATTTATAGAGGCTTTAAAGAAATATACATTTACTATTCTTAATGTTGAATTAACATATGCAATATTCTTACTACCACTTTTATATTTTATAGTAAACTATATAACAAAAAAATATGGTTACAAAACAAGTGTAGTTTCAATCACACTCTCTGGGTTAGGACTAGTTTTATTTTATACTTTAATATCTTTTGCATTAGGTTCTTCTTTACAACTACAGAATATAAGTGGAGAATTTTGTGGCTATGTAATAAGCCAATTTGTCAATTTAACAATTTACTCATTTTTACTAAATAACACTAAAGAAAACTACTTCTTAATATTTACAAATTATTTGTTTTCATTAATTATTAATTATATGTTTTATACACTTATTTATCTAAATAAAGTAGCATTAAATAATTTTTGGAAAGGATATTTAATAACACTAATTATTCAAGCAGTCATATGTTTATTTATAAGCTTTATTGATTTAAAAGTAAAAAGAGGAATAGAAAAAGATGCTTAAAATATGGCATCTTTTTTACATTGCTAAAATTGAAAATAAAGTTAATATAAAGTTATGAAACATATGCATCGACATAGAACTAAAAACTGTATTTGTATCATAATAAGCCAAAGCAAATGCCCCACCTAAAGCTCCATAAGGAACAATATATAAATAATCAACCCAACTAGTACAACCTAAAACATGAGCTAATCCAAAAACTAAAAAGCTTATAAAAGCGAAAAGAAACTTATTTTTAACTACATCTTTAATTGATTTACGAAAAACAATTTCTTCATTAAAAGGAGCAATAACACCAGCATTAATAAGCATTAGCCAAGGAAGAGATGTTATCATATTTTGAACAGTTTTCTCATTAGTAGCGCCCCCTGTTTTAAAAAACATAGCTATCAATAAATTAGACACTACCATAATAATTAAACCAATAAACCAATAATTAAAAGCAATATTAATATTCTCAGCAAAATTTTTTTTAAATATTTTAAATTCTTTACTTAATTCCTTTCTATAGATTAAGGTAAGTATTAAAACTAGTAAAATACTAGAAAAAAAATTTAACATAACATTTTGAGCCATCGTTAACTTATGTACATCTAATTTAAAAAGGATAATAGGTATATACTGCAGTAAATAACTATAAAAAAATAGTACAAATACAATAATTAATTTTACAATATTTTTTATAAATAAACTCGTCTTTTCTTGCATAACATCACCACTATAAGTGTAGCAAACTTCTAAAAAAAAGTCCATTCTCTACATAAATATATTATTTATTTCTTGCATATAATGTCCATTTATTGTATAATACAACTAGCTTACTGGTACTCAGTTAGAAGAATTTCCGACTTCTTACTTGGTAGTAGCGAATTTATATGAAAGGAAGTGTTAATATGGCATTAACAAAAGAAGAAAAAGCTAAGATAATTAAAGACTTTGCTAAAAATGAAAAAGATACTGGATCATGTGAAGTACAAATAGCAATTTTAACAAAAGAAATCAATGATTTAACAGAACATTTAAAAGTACATATTCATGATCATCATTCTCGTAGAGGACTTCTAAAAAAAGTTGGTCAACGTAGAAATATGCTACAATATTTAGCTAAAAAAGATATTCAAAGTTATCGTGAAGTTATAAAAAAATTAGGTTTAAGAAAGTAGACACTTCTCATGTCTCTTTTTCTTTTTCACCTAATTTAATCATGGAAAAAGCAAATAATTATAAAATTGCTAGTCAATTATAAATTTATTGTGATACAATATTTAAAGAAATATTTATTAAAGGAATGAATTTAGTATGAATAATTACTTGCAAGCTGAAGTAGAAATTTATAATTTACTAGATAGAATTGCTAATTTAGATAAAAATAATCTATTAAGTGATAAAGATAGTATCAATATAAATAGCAGCAATGAAACTAATCCTATTATTTTAAGTAAAGAACAAACTCCTGACTCAAAAACATATCAAATACAATTTTCTTATAATAATAAATTAATAAAAATATGTCGCAAACAATTAATTAATAGTGAACAAACTTATACACTTACTATTGGTAAAGAATATGATGGAAGATATATAAAAGTTACTGATAAAGATTCTAAAGAAATAGTTTTTATTGAAGAAAATCCAGTATTTAAACAACAATTAATTTTTAAGAAAATAGATAGTACTACTAAAGAAATTACTTCTGTAGATGATAAAAGTTTTATTTACAAAAAAATAGCTAATAAAATAGAATTAACTATGAATAATAGGACTTATGGATATGATATAGTTAATGATGTTTACTATATTAAAAATAGAAATGATTATCAAGATATAGCTGAATTTAAAGAAAATTTAAAACAAAGGAAAAAAGACTTATCTAAAATTAATATTGCATTATCTAAAAAAGGCATAAATATAGAAAAAAATTTAGAAGAAATTATTTATTATATAGAGGATGTTGAAAAAGAGATAGATATAGTTAAGAAAAAATTAGATTATGCAAATAAATTTTTATTTATAGAACCAAAACAATTAGAATTTATTGATACTAATATATTAAAACAACTAGCTGCTAATCTAGATGAGAATTTAATTAATAAAAAATTAATGAAGAATAAAGTAAAATAAAGGTATTAGTAAAATGTAGGAGGAAGTAAGTTATGAAAAAGAAAAAATTTGAATTAGACTTTCATGGAAGAAAAATAATAGTTGAGCATGGGGAATTAGGTAAACAAGCAGATGGAGCTGTATTAGTTAGATATAATGATACAGTTGTTTTAACTGCAGCAGTTGTATCTAAAGATGTAAACCTATTATCAGATTTCTTCCCTTTAACAGTAAATTATCAAGAAAAATTATATTCTGTTGGAAAAATACCAGGAGGTTTCATAAAAAGAGAAGGCCGTCCTAGCGAGGCAGCAACACTAGCAGCTCGTATGATTGACAGACCTATGAGACCTTTATTCCCTGAAGGATTTAAAAATGAAGTACAAATCATTTCAATGGTTTTATCAGTTGATCAAGATTGTTCACCAGAATTAACAGCCATGCTTGGTTCTTCTTTAGCTGTTTCCATTTCTAAAATTCCATTTAATGGTCCAATTGCTGGAGTAAAAGTAGGGCGAGTAAATGGTAAATTTGTTATTAATCCAACTCCAGAAGAATTAGAAGTATCTGAACTTGATTTAACAGTTGCTGGTACTAAAGATGCCATTAATATGGTTGAATCTAGTGCTAAACAAGTTAGTGAAGATATCATGCTAGAGGCATTAATGTATGGTCATAAAGCTGTAAAGGAATTAATAAAATTTCAAGAAAAGATAATTAAAGAAATTGGCGAAGAAAAAATGCAGTATGAGACCTTAGTGCCAGATGAAGAAATGGTTGCAAGAATAAGAAAACTTATAACCAAGAAAATGGATAAAGCTCTTCGTATTAAGGATAAGTTGAAAAAATATGCTGCAATAGATGAAATAAAAGATGAAATAGTAGATTTATACACTAAAGAAAATGAAGACAAATTAAAAGAAAATGAGTTAAAAGAACTACTTGTTAAAGCGCAAATGGTTGTTTCAAATATTGAATATGAATTATTTAGAAGTATAGTAGTTAAAGAACACATTAGATCTGATGGAAGAAAAATGGATGAAATTAGAAAACTTTCAACAGATATTGATATACTTCCTAGAACTCATGGTTCAGCTTTATTCACTAGAGGTGAAACTCAATCACTATCAGTAACCACTTTAGGTGCTTTGAATGAACATCAAATTATTGATGGCTTAAGTATGGAAGATCAAAAACGTTTTATGTTACACTATAATTTTCCACAATTTTCTGTTGGTGAAACTGGAAGATATGGTGCTCCTGGAAGACGAGAAATTGGTCACGGAGCTTTAGGTGAAAAAGCCTTGGCTCAGGTTATTCCTAGTGAAGAAGAATTTCCTTATACTATTAGAGTTGTTTCTGAAATACTTGAATCAAATGGTTCTTCATCTCAAGCTAGTATCTGTGCGGGATGTATGTCCTTAATGGCAGCAGGAGTACCAATTAAAGCACCAGTTGCTGGTATAGCAATGGGATTAATCACTGATGGTGATGACTATACTATATTAACTGATATTCAAGGTATGGAAGATCATCTAGGAGATATGGACTTTAAAGTTGCTGGTACAAAAGATGGTATAACAGCTTTACAAATGGACATAAAAATTAAAGGTATAACAGAGCAAATTTTAAAAGAGGCTTTGCAACAAGCAAAAAAAGCTCGTTTAGAAATACTAAAAGTTATTGAAAAGCAAATAAAAGAACCACGCAAAGAAGTATCAAAATATGCTCCAAAGATGGTTACCTTTAATATTAACCCATTAAAAATTAAAGATGTTATTGGTAAAGGTGGAGAGACAATTACCAAGATTATTTGTGAGGCATCCAATGTTACTGAAGTTACTAATATTAATGCCGTTAAAGTAGAACTTGAAGATGATGGTCGAGTAATTATTTATCATTCTGATAAAGATATTATAGAGAAAACTAAAAAGATGATTGAAGATATTGTCAGAGAAGTTGAAGTAGGTAAAATTTATGAGGCTAAAGTTGTAAAAATAGAAGATTTTGGTTGCTTTGTAGAATTATGGCCAGGTTGTGAAGGATTAATTCATGTATCACAGCTTGCTAATGAGCATGTAAAAAATGTTGAAGACGTTGTTAAAGTAGGAGACGAAATAATTGTAAAGGCTTTAGGAACAGATAAAAAAGGACGTCAAAATTTCTCTAGAAAAGAGGCTTTACCAAAAGCGAAAAAATAAAAAACAAACAAAATTGCCAATTAATTAAAGTGAATTTACAAAAAGTGGACAAAATGTTCACTTTTTTGCTAGCAAAATAATTGGGTATTCTTAAATTGGAAAACAGATAAGAAAATTTTCCATAACTTTCTACAGGTAATGCCTACCATATTCAAAATCATCTGTCTATAAGCATCACATATTTGTCCATTGAAATAAATTTCATTATCTTTTTCCTTTTCTTCAAATTTATTAAAAAACTCTTGTAACAATTTGATGTCTTCCTCATGCTTTATCACTAAATTGTTAATATATTTTTGCTCTATCAATTCATTAGAAATATATTTTCGCATTATTACAAAAGCGTGCATAATTCTAACACTTACTTTTACAGCAATCGGAGTTCTTAAAACACTTGCTAACATAGCAACTCCTTGTTCTGTAAAGACATATGGATTTTTCCTAACCACACCATATCCATTTAAACTTGAAGTCCCAAATTGGGACTTCAAGTTTAAAAATTCTTCGTTGGTTAATTGAAAATAAAAATCTTTAGGAAACCTATCAATATTTCTTTTTACTGACTGATTAATCGTTTTAGTACCATTTACACATTTATAAAGTTTTGCTAAATCAGAGTCTAACATTACTGTTTTCCTCTTATTTCATAAATCATATTTTCAATCTTTTCCTCTTTAATTAATATATTTGTGCTCATATAAAAATCCCCCTTACTTTGCTTATATCAAACATTTGTTTTTATGTCAATCCTGTTTCAATTATTTCTAGAAATATTCAAAATAATACCAATACTTGCCATGCTTACAAGTAAAGATGACCCACCATAACTTAAAAATGGAAGGGTAACTCCTTAAACATAGCTTATATAACTGATTTTTGATAGGTTACACTTACAAAATAACTGATTATTATTTTATGATTGCAAGTACGTATTTTATTAAACTGTTTTTTACAATTTCGTCTTCTAATTTATTGATTGAAAAAGTTTTACTACCAGCATAATTTAGAGATGATCCAAAATGATAAATTTCTTTTTTGTCTAATATAATGTATCTATCATGAAAATCATTATTATAAACTACTTTTAAATTTTTATATTGTTTTTGATATTTATCTATATCTATTTCTTTTAATAAACTATTATTTTTACATATTATAGTTACATCAATTTTTAGGTTTCTTATCATATCTAAAACAAATTTATCTGCATAGTTATCAATAATAATTATATTATCACGGGCATCTTTTAAAATATCAATTATTTTTGAATAAGCATCATAGATTTGTCCATTAAAATAAATTTCATTATCTTTTTTCTTTTCTTCAAATTTGTTAAAAGATTCTTGTAACAATTTGATATCTTCATCATGTTTTATCACTAAATTGTTAATATATTTCTGTTCAATTAATTCATTAGAAATATATTTTCGCATTAATACAAAAGCATCCATGATAGCAATACTAACTTGAGTTGCAACAGTAGATTTTAAAATAGTGGCAAGCATCGCTACACCTTGTTCGGTAAAAACACGAGGATTATATCTTCTACCACCATGATTATTATTCACTAAACTTGAGGTCGAAAATTTCGACCTCAAAAAATCCCATTCATTATTTGACAATAACCAAGAGAATCTTTCAGGAAATTTTTCTAAATTATTTCTAACAGCTTCATTAATTCTTTTTGTCTCAACTTGGTATAATAAAGCTAAATCAGAATCCAACATTACTTGCTTTCCTCTTACTTCATAAATCATATTTTCTATTTTTGATTCTTCTAATAATTCAATCCCATTCATTTATAATTTTCCCCCTTACTTCGTTTATAGCTAAAATATATCAAACATTAGTTTGTGTGTCAATCCTGTTTCAATTATTTCTAGAAATATTCAAAATAATACCAATACTTGCCATGCTTACAAGTAAAGATGAC
>CANQEF010000042.1 GCA_947594675.1 uncultured Bacilli bacterium | reverse complement strand
ATATTCCCTATAACTCTTAGCAGCAAGCGGATTAACTTGTTCAAGCGCTGCCTCACAGCAACTATGGACTTGCTCTACCGTAGGATTACTAGTCTGAGTTAAAAGCAAATTTCTTACTCTATCTACAACATCTTCAATTGCCTCATCTGTCAAATCTACCATTACTCTTTCAGCAGATGCTGTAATAGCTTTTTTAATTCTCTCCGGATCAAACTTCTCTAAATTACCATTTCTTTTTATTATCATAATATCTTTTTCTTTTGTACCCATAATTTTTACTCCTATCTTATGTTCTTCATTTTAAACTTATTTTCTAAAAAAGTAATGTTGCATTTGCAACAAAAATAAAAATTGCTATAATATATTTAAAGAGGTGTCTTTAAAATGATTGATTTAATTGAAAATGAAAATTACTTATACCTAAAAAAATATTTGTCTAAATGTGTCAATACTTCTAGTAAAGCATTTTACAATAAAGAGCTCATCTTGAATTTTAACACTCGTATCAAACAAATTATCTTTATAACTTATGGTCATGCCACAATTATAAAGATTGATTCTGATGGAAACAAAATTATATTAAGAGAATTAAAAGAAAATGATATTTTCTCTAATTTATTTTATACAGATAGTGAAGATGAAATCTACGTAGTATCAAGTAGCAATATTACTGAAGTAATCTTTATAAATTACTATTCCATTTTAAAAGATTGTTCCATGAATTGTCCCTTTCACAATCAACTAGTTTTACATCTTTTTGATTTACTAATTAAAGATAACAAAGAATTAAATGAGAAAATAGAACTTCTTTCGAAAAGAACTGTTAGAAGTAAAATTATTTTCTTTTTAAAAAAGCGAATAAATAATGATAACGTCTTTAAAGTAACAACTTCTTACAAAGCCATTGCTGATTACCTTTTGATAGATAGAAGTAACTTTATGCGAGAATTATCTAATCTAGAAAAAGATGGCATCATAAAAAAAGAAGGTCGTAAAATAACCTTCCTCAAAAAAAATTTTATTAATAACGATTAATTATTTCTTTTTATATATTCTTACCATCCTCTTTAATTTAGATTCATTACTCTTAACTATATTAGCTGGTAAATATATTCTCTGACTATTTAGTTTTTCTAAATATAACTTTAAATTTTCAGCCTCATCATCAATATCATACTTATTCTTTTGCAATTTTCCTAAAACACTAGCTAAATAATATCCTAAAAAAGTACTTGTATCTAAATTAATAGAAGATAACTGATCAAGATTTGGAACATAATACTTATCAATTGTTTTATCCATTATTTCAAATATCTTATGAGCTTCATCTCTCGGTATTTTACTTAATTTATCACATACAGCATTATGATTTATTCTAATTAAATCCTCTGCCTCTTCTACTTGCTTTTCATAAATAAATGGTATATTAAAGCTACTAAACTTCTTTTTTAAATCATCACTAATAGTCTTAAACAATATTTCCTTGATATTAGAACCATCTCGTATATTACAAATATCTCCATTATCCCTAAAATTATTAACAAACATAAACATATTTTTTAAATCTTCTTTTTCACTATCCAAATCATTCTCATCATAAACCTTATCAACAAAAACAACTCCTGGTGAAAATCTTAAATCCGTAAAATGCCTAAATCCTATAAATTGATAAGTAAAACTAATAACTGGTTCATATTCTTTCAAATTCAATTTAGGAAGAAATTCTTTTCCTTCTAAAGCACTTTTTATAATTTCACTGTCACTTTCAATAAACTTGCTCGTATCTAAAAAATGAATTCCCAAAGTAATATTTTCAGAATTACCATAATCTACTGAGAAACAGCAATTATCAATTCCTTCAATCATAAATACACTACTCTTATCACCATCTACATATAAAGGAAACTTTCTTTTATATCCATTAGTAACATCTTCTTTATAAAAATCTAAAAATTTTAATTCTTGTTCCAACTTATCATAATTAACATCCGTTTTATTCTTATCCACACTATTTTTTCTAATTTCATTAACATCATTGGAAATGTCTTTTAAAGAAACATATTTTCTTTGCGTAGCATAATCCATAAATGCACTTAATCTTTCTTCAATTATTTCTTTTTCTCTCTCTGTTAAAACAACATCATTTTTATAAAAAGTTTTAATAATTTCCTTATAAAAATTAGGTTCAATATAACTAAATCCCTGATTAGCAAGTTTTAATTTATAGTTTAAAATAAAATAATCAAGCAAATTAATAATTATGTGTAAATTATCTTTTCTAGCATCTTTTACATTAGGTATTTCATTAATTAACTTCTCTATATAAGAAAAATTATTATCATTAAGTGCTAATTCATTTATAATATCATAATAAATACTAGTATCTTTTTCCCAAGTAATTTCTTTTCTAGGCTTTAAATCCTCAAATTTCTTTATAAGCATCTTTAAGAATTGCCTTTCAACGTCATCATAGCTATTTTTACCTTTTTTTAATATTCTAAGCTTATTTTTCAAAACATCTATAGCTAGATTTGAAACTTCCTCTAAAACTTCGCAATTCAAATTTTCCAATTTTTCAAAAAGAGCAATTATTTCCTTAGGAATAAAATTTTCTAAAGCTAATCCATATTTTCTAATATATTTCCCGTCTCTAATATTTTCTAGTCGCTTTATAAAAATATTACTATCAATAAAACTATCCCCTATAATCTCTTCATAATTAGTATCATCAATTTCCAAATATTTCTTAGGAATAGAATTATCATATTCTTTGGCCTCACACTTAATTATCTTTTCTAATTCCTCTAAAAATCTTTTAGACTTAACATACTTCTCATTAACTAAAGTTATTTTTTTCTTAAGATTACTATAACTAGGAAAATCTAATAAAAAAGAAAATTCCTTCTTATTTTTTTTAATTCCACCATCAAGTCCATTTTCAAATGCCACTACTTTATAAGTTTTTTCTACTATCTTTTTTTTCTTCCTATATAAATTATAAGTAGCTCTAATATACACTTCTCTCAATTTAGTCAAGTACTGCATTTTTTCTAAATAGTGATTGCTCTTTAAATAATTGTTAAATAACTCTTCATCATAAGAAGATAAATAAAAATCTAACATTAAAATATTCCTAATAGCGATATTTTTTTTATCCAAAGAATTATTTTTTTCTAAAGGTTGTATTTCTTCCAATAAATTATCTTTCAAAACTCCCAATACCTTATGATAATTCTTTAATTTTAATATCTGTTCTTTGCACTTATCATAATTTGCAAAATCATCATTAGCAAAATAAACTTTTTTAGTCAATGATAAACTTTTTATCTTACAAGAAATATATTTTCTAACTAAAATAATCTCCTGTAAAGATAACTTTTCCTTTAAAGTATCAACATCATTTGTTTTTACTATTTCTAATAATTCTAAAGCCCTCGTTTTTTCTTCTTCTGTTAATTTCTTTTTCTTACTCATAACTACTCCCCACTACTGCTTACTATATCATAAATTATTTATAATTAAAAGAAATTAAAATGAAAAAAATATCTATTTTTATTATATTCTAGACATTTTTTAAAAGTTTGCATAGTTATTAGCATTACAAATATTATTTTATATTTTTTTATAAGACTTAGCTTTTTCTTCATTTTTTACTAAATAATTTTTGATTTGTTCTTCAATTGCAATTAATTCTTGATTAGTAAAATTTGTTAATTTTACTTTTTTATCAAATTTAGAAAATAATAAAATTATTCTATCAAAATTAGATCCTTTTTCTGTATAAGGACTATATTCAGGATAATCAGTATCATAATCATGTTCAGGAATATTTTCTTCTTTTGATTTTTTCTTATTTAAAAGCTTTTTCTTTTTTATATCATAATAATACTGTTTTCCATTTTTAATTATCGTAATATATTTATCTCCTGGTTTTTTGCTATATTCACTCAAAATACCTAAAGAGGAAGAATTTTCTTCAATTACTATCGTACCATCATCTTTTTTCCTTACACTAATCCCATTTTCTTCACTCCAGTAATTATTATTAATATGTAGACCCTGACCTAAATAAGAATATTTTTGAATTAATTCACTAAAATTAGGATGATAATATCTATCATAGATAATTCCATATTTATTTATCATTGTACAAACTTGACCAGAATCTAGTGGTTCAACAATTTCATATCTTATGTCCAACTTTTTCTTTCGGGATTTATAATGTTCACTTCTATTTTTGTATTCTTTAAAAACAATACTTTTATTTGGACCTATTACTTTAACAGAAGCAGCCCAATATCCATTAGAAGAAGTAAAATCATAACTGCTACTTTCGTAATATGAAAATGTAATATGATACTTATTACTATTTACTTCAACTATCATATCTTTATCTTTTAAATCCAAACTATTTTCTATAATAAAGTTAAGCAACTTTATCATTTCTTTTTGCCCTGATGATGTTTTTAAATTTAAATTTTTATCAGGAATTCCTTGTATCCTTCTAATATGTTTTAATGCATCAGTTTTCATAAATTGTAAGCCTCTCTTTCTTATCAAATTATAACTTTTACCAAACATTCGCGTTTGTTACAGATATTATAATAATAATAATAAGAATTAGCACTGTCAACAATTTTGAAAGAAGAGATAAAGTTACCTAGGTAATAGACTTAAACTTACTTTTTCCTTTTCAATTGAAATATCATCAACATAACAATCAACAATATCTCCAACACTAACAACTTCACTAGGATGCTTTATATACTTATCAGTCAACTTTGATATATGAGCAAGTCCATCATTATGAAGTCCTATATCAATAAAAACACCAAAGTCAACAACATTTCTAACAGTCCCTTGAAGTTTCATACCTAAAGTTAAATCTTTAATATCCAAAACATCACTCTTTAAAATAGGCTGAGGCATTTCATCTCTAGGATCCAAATTAGGCTTTTTCAAAGAAACAATTACATCCTCTAAAGTATAAACATCTGTAGACAATTCCTTAGAGACTTTTTCAACATCTATATTATTCAATACATTAATTAATTCTTTAGAACCAACATCACTCAATTTAAAATTAAGTCTTTCAAGCAATTTTAAAGCAACCTCATAACTTTCCGGATGAATAGCCGTTGTATCCAAAATATTATCTCCATCCACTATTCTCAAAAAACCTATTGCTTGTTCATAAGCTTTATCCGTTAAAAGTTTCTTTTTCTTTATCTCTTCCCTTGACCTAATTTTCCCGTATTGCTCACGATAATCCACTATTTTCTTTATAGCAGCTTTTGTAATACCTGATACGTATTTTAACAGTGAATTAGATGCAGTATTAACATTTACCCCTACACTATTAACACATTTTTCCACCACAAAATCTAAAGATTCTGAAAGTTTCTTTTGAGAAACATCATGTTGATATAGACCAACACCAATTCCTTCTGGTGGAATTTTAACAAGTTCCGCTAAAGGATCTTGTAACCTTCTTCCAATACTTACTGCACTTCTTTTTTCAACAGCTAAATCAGGAAACTCTTCTATTGCTACACTAGAGGCACTATAAATTGAAGCTCCCGCTTCAGAAACAATAACATATTTACAATCTAATTTATACTCTTTAATTAAATCACTACAAAACTTTTCCGATTCTCTTGAGGCTGTTCCATTCCCAATAGCAATGATATCAACACTATATTTTTTTATTAAATTAACTACTTCTTCTTTACATTTTTTTATGGCATTTTCACTAATATTATTTAAAAAAGGCTTAATAACACAAGAATCTAAATACTTACCATTTTTTGAAACAACTGCTATCTTACACCCATTAACAAATCCTGGATCAAAAGCTAAAACTACTTTTTCCTTTATAGGCGGAGTTAAAAGTAATGCCTCTAAATTCTTACCAAAATTATCAATTGCTGTTTCTTCTCCTTTTTCAGTTAAGTCACTTCTAATTTCTCTTTCTATAGAAGGACTAATCAATCTCTTATAAGCATCTTCTATAGCATCTTTCACATAAACAGATACAAAACTTTTTTCATTTTTAATAATCTTTTTTTCTAAATAGCTAATAATTTCTTCTTTATTAATATCTATATTAACAGTAATAACTTTCTCATTTTCAGCTCTATTTATAGCTAATATACGATGAGGTTTTATATATTTTACCTTTTCACTATAATCATAATACATTTCATAAACCCTTTTTACATCAGGATTATCCTTCTTTACCTTTGTAACTATAACTCCATTTTTGTAAAAATAATTTCTAATCCATTTACGATAATAAGCATTATCACTAATCCACTCAGCTATAATATACTTAGCACCTTCAATACATTTATCAACACTTAACTCATCCTTAACAAACTTAGAAGTTATCTCTTCTACACTACCTTTATCAGGAAAACTCATTATCATCTTAGCAAGTGGTTCCAACCCTAAAGCAATAGCCTCAGTTGCTTTAGTTTTCTTTTTCTCCTTATAAGGCCTGTATAAATCCTCCACTTCAACCAATTTAGAACAATTAAGTATCGAATTCTTTAACTCATCAGTAAGCATACCCTTCTCATCAATTAATCGAATAACATCCTCTTTTCTTTTTAAAAGATTTTCTTGATAAACGTACACTTCACTTATAGATTTAATAACTTCTTCGTCTAAAGCTCCTGTAGCCTCTTTACGATATCTAGCAATAAAAGGAATTGTATTTCCCTCACTAAGTAAATTTAAAACAACAGTTACTTGTTTAGTTGTAATATTAAGATTATTTGCTATCTCATTTATAATTAATTCATTCATTATTTACCTCTTTTCTAGACAATACTAATTCTATCATAAACATCTTTTACTAGCAAATAATTTATTTTCTATTTATAGGCAATAAACTTATCAATATAATCTTCATCAATAAATTCTATCATATTAAAGAGCTTATTCTGTAAAGTATAACAATTAGCATGACTACTATGGTTTAAAAATGAATTCCATGATAAAAGACTTTTATGAATATTAAGACTATTACTTTTGGCTAAATCATTCCAGTATCTTATTTTTTTCTTTATCTTTTTAATACTACGTTTTCTAATTAACCTATGTGTCTCAAAAATTCTATAGCCACAAAAATCTACTCCTTGACTACTAGGAAAATATCTACTTTTTGGATTTAATTTAAGTTTTAAATGTTCAGTTAAAAAACTCTCTATCTTTAAAAATACTTCTTTAGCAATCACCTTATTAGGAACAAGCAATATAAAATCATCCATATATCTAACATAATACTTAATATGTAGATCATGTTTAATATACTGATCTAATTCATTTAAATATATATTAGCAAAATACTGACTAGTATAATTACCAATAGGTATACCAACAGAAGAAACAGCATTCTCATATATAATTTTTTCAGTAAATTGTAATAACTTTTTATCAGCAATAAATTTTTTCATAATATTAAATAATATGTTAAGATCAACAGAATAAAAATACTTACTAATATCACACTTCACAACATAATAGTTTTTATACTTTTTTTTCATTTTTCGCATATAACCTTGCACTACGTAAGAGGCTTTATGCATTCCTCTATCTTCCAAACAAGCATATGTATCTTTTATAAATCTTTTTAGCATATATGGTTTTATAAATTCTCCAATATACCATTGATGTACTATTCTATCACAATAAGGCAATGAAAGAATTTCTCTTTTCTTAGGTTCATAAATTGTAAATTTACGATATCTACCCAAATGATAAGTTTCATTTTTTATTTTATAAATTAAATTAGTTAAATTAGTTTCTAAATCTATGTCAAACAATAATAATTCCCTTTTAACTTTCTTATTTTTCTTAGCTCTTAAGTAAGCATCATAGAAATACTTATATTCTAATCGATCTTCTAATTTCAATTTCAATTTTTTTGGCATGAAGTAATCCAACCTCCCAATAAATTACCTATATGATAGATTTTTTTACTCCAAGAGGCATAATTCCTTGTACTAATATACTTTTTCTTGTAAGAAACACGAATTAAAGCTTTCAAAAATTTAAGTTTAACATCTAAATCGATTAAATATTTGATTTTTATTGACTTATCATAAACTCTATAAGCATATAAAATATCTTCTAAGCCTTTATAAATAACCTTTCTAATATCGTTATTTAAACCAAATCTTTCACTCTTAGGATATTTAAGCAAGATATTAGTAGAATAATAAATCAATTCTATATAATGTTTATATATTAATAAATCCTCTACCCCTTTCATATTAGCACTGGTAAAATTACCATTGTCAAATAATTTATAATTATCCATTTTCATTTATTCACGCTTTCATTTTTTAAATAATTATTTTTTATCTAATTTATCTTTTAATTCAACTAAAATATTAAAAGCCATAATTGGACTCAATTTACAAATATCTAGTCTTCTAATTTCATCTAATATTTCTAATTCACTACAATCAACAGTAGAAGTATTTTTTAAGCTATTTTTATGTAAATTATCAACTAATTCATAATTGATTTTATTTTCATCTAATATATCTATATATTTAGAATAAGCACTTTGAGGAAAACCACATTTAACTATATCTTTACTAAATGGAAGTATTTTTAAATTTAAAACATCTTTTAATTGTAAAGCATCATCAGCCAAAAATATATAAAACACTCCATTATGAAATAAATAATATTTATCTTTGTCTTTAGACTTTAACTTTTGATATTCTTCATATAACTTACTCATATTTATACCCCAATTCATTTCTAGAAAAAAAGCAGTAGAAAAAAATAATTTTTATCATACTACTTTAATTTAATTGTTACTTTCTAATATTCGAATTACTACTAATTAAAAAATAACTGTTTATTTTTTATTTCATATCATCCGATATGAAAAGGAATTTATCTTCTATGTTAATTTTCCAAAAATATCCTTAGATATAAGTATAGGAAAAACTTTTTAAGTTATATAACATAGTCTAGGAGCGAAGACAGCACGAGAAGAGTTGTTACTGTTAGCGTTGCCGTTGTTACGT
>CANQEF010000041.1 GCA_947594675.1 uncultured Bacilli bacterium | reverse complement strand
CATACGTTTTATGATCCCCGCTTTCATTTTCAAATGGCAAGTCAATATGTGTCAAAAATTCAATAGGTAAACCTTTACCATTATGATATAAATCAAAATAATCTTCATCTGGTATCGCTTTAGTATTTAATTTAACCGCTGTACTTGTTACTACGTTTAAACTAAATACATCAACGAAATATGCAGGATTATTTGGAATCTTAACATAAAATCCATCAGCGTGATTTAAGCTTGGTTCTATTTCTGATGTTGCCACAACTTGTCCTGTTTCAGGGTCCATTGTATCTTTGAAATTAAATGATACTTTTTCCACATATGGAATTTCCCACCAAACAGCATGAAGTATTTGATTATCAGTTAATTCATATTCGGTTGCATAAGCATATTCTCCATCAAAAGTAGCACTATCTTCATCTAGAGTTTGATAGCCCAAAATCTCTAGTGTTTCTAACTCTTCATCGCTTATTACTCCGTTAGTTTTTGGTTTATTTAAACCCCAACCTCCAAAAACATAATTATCACGTTTTACTTCAGGTAATTTATAACCTCCGTAAACAATTTTTAAATCAATAGTTTCATTATTCTTATCTGTTATGTTATTAACATAATATTGATTATCAGCCGTTTGAATTTCTTGGCAATCCTCATTTTCTCTACAAGATTTAATAATTGGTAATTCTTGTACTTGTTTTATAGGATCCGTTTTATCTATACCTTTAATATGATCATGATATTTAATTGTAATTGGTTTAATATCCGTTAAAACACAATCTTGATCATAAGTACATGATGCAGTATGATTTGCACCACTCTTATCTTTATAAGTAACAGAATAAGTATGAACTGTCCATTTTGGAGTTAAAGTAAGATTTCCTGTATTCCCTTTATTAATATGTGTAATCGTACTATTTTTGGTAATATTTCCTATTCCATCATCTTTAGCTGTTACTGTCCAACCATTAAAGGTATATCCTGTTTTTTGTAAAGTAGGTAATTCAAAATCACTTTCAACATTATACGATTTCATTTGTTCGCAATTCGTACATTCTGTAGCATCATTATAGGTAATCGTATAAGTGATTAATTCCCATTCTGTTTTCAATTCTTTATCGCTATCGATTGTATAATTGTCAGATGGTTGAATCGTATCATTTCCATCTTTAAATCCGTTAAACTTATAACCAGGATTTTCAGTTGGTTTTTCTAAATTAAATTGTGTTTTTTCATAAACAGCATATAAGGTTAATTCATCATCACATTTTTGTGGAATATAAGAACTAAGATTTTCTGTATATTCTGCCACTATAGCATTTTCCGTTGTTGCCCAACCAATAAATTTTGTTGTAAATGTTACAGTTTTATCTTTATTCCCTGTATAATTTCGTTCATAATCTTTAATTGTTAATGTATGGTCTTCTTTTGTAATTGTTTTATCTGTAACACTTGTATCTGAACCATACGTAAATGAACTTTCTTCGATTGAACTAGCAGAACCATCTTCATCCAAATAGTTTACTTTAAATGTATGGCCAGCGCTGGTAATCGTTATCGTATTACTTGTTGTAATAGTATAATCAAATGTTACACTTTTTGAATCATTTGAAACTGTTGTTTCATTATATTTTGTAATATGATAGCCGTCATTTGCCTTTATAGTAACAGAAACACTTTCGCCAAAGTAATATTCTGTTTTTGATGGTTCAAATGTTACAGATTCAATTCTATTATCATTATCCTTAATAACATTGATGCCATATTTTTCTCTTTCATAGAAATATTTTAAAACAGTTGAGCCGTCTCCACTAATTGTAACTTTTGTATCAATTACATCTCCAGTTGCAGATTCTTTTAAAACAGCTGTTTTAAATCCCTCTTTCGCTTCCTCTGGCGTAAAGTCAATTTCACTATCTGTTAGGCCGGTTTTTGTTTCTCTTTTATATTTATCTTGAATACTATCTAAATTACCTTCAGCCTCTTTGATTTCTTCTTCACTAATGTAATTTCCATTTGTATCCATATAATAGAATTCAATAGTATAAGGAGTTTCATTTGCTTCCCATTTTGCATAAAGAATTAAACGATTATTAGGCATTGGCTCTGATTCAAATTGCCATTCTTCTGTTCCTTCTTTATCTTTATACCAACCTAAGAATGTATATCCGACAATTTGTGGGTCTGGTTCAGGTTTTGTAAATGTTTCACCAAAATTTTGTTCAACCAATAGATAATTCTCTTGTTCATTATAATGCTTGTTATTCCAACGATATTGAACTGTATTTTCATTTACTTCCCAAATAGCATATAATGTATCAACTTCTTGTAAGTTTTCTGTTACTTGTAAGTTGTCTTGTGGAAATTCAGGTGTTGTTGCTTCACTATCTCTATCCCATCCTAAGAAATGATGGCCATAGTAAGTGAAAGTATTTTCTTCTAAAGTAAAGGCATCTGCACTTGTAAAGAAATAAGTATATTCTTTTTGAATTTCTTCATTATGTCCATTATTTGAATTATAAGTAATGGTATATTGATCTGTTTCTAAAGCAAATTCTAATTCTAAATCTTTGCTTGGCATTGAAACAGAAATACTAGCGTTTTCTAATTCATCTGTAAGGACTTCATTTTCTTGCCAACTCTTAAAGTGAGCACCTTCTTTTGGTTTAATTTCAATATTTAAACTTTGTTCATAATAAATATCTAAAATTGTAATCGATTTATTAGCATCTTCATTGTAAATCGTTCCATTGATATCCAAATCATAATGATTAACTGGAATTTTTTCATCTAACGTTTTGTTATAAATCGTTAAAGAATATTTGTTTCTTTCATAATAATATTTTAAAGTAGCTTCTCCATTTGGTAATATAGTTACTTCTTCTTCACTTGGAGAAGTAAATCCATCATATTCTTTTACACTTGGCGTAACAGTTTCATCTGTTATTCCTTCTAAGTAGTCAGTTTCTTTTAATGTGTAACTTTCTCCCTCTATATCTTTTAAGTAATGCTCTACTTTATATGGAGTATCTGTATTGGCTTTATAGTGTACTTCGATTGTGATTTCTCCTAAATAAGTATTCGGTTTAATTGTATTCCCAACAATCTTCTCTCCATTTACTGTAAAGTAATCAAATGTATAACCTTCTCTTATTGGTCTTTCTAGTACAATTGTGTCTTCTATGGTATAAGAACTTGGTAATGGTTTGGCTGTTTCTCCTCCATTTAAATTGTACTCAATACTATAAGAATTTGCTTCGGTTTTAGCACCGATCGTTGCATTTGTATCTTCCATTACATAAGTTATAGTTTGTTCTTTACTTCCATTTGAGTATTCAACAAAATTATATCCATCTTTTAATTCTACATTTACTATAATGGCTTCTCCATAATAATAGGTTCCGTTTCCTATTATTCCTTTGATTCCTTTATCCCCTGTAATTGTTAAAGTATATTTATTTCTTTCATAGTAATATTTAACAACTAGTTCGTCATTTTCTTCTACTTCATATTTCTTTGCTTTAGGACTTTTAAATCCTTTGTAATCTTTTGTCTTTGGTTTTACTGTGCTTCCCACTTCTGCAGTAAACGTTTCTTTTTTTTCTACTTTATCGTATTCTCCATCTAGTCCCATTAAATAATGTTCTACGGTATAAGTCGTTGTAACGATTGGTTTTTCTTCATTCTTTTTTCTCCAGATGGCTGTGATATTCAAATCACTTTTGATTTCTGTATTAAAATCAAATTGATTTTCTTTATAATACCATCCTGCAAACGTATATCCTTTTTTAGTTGGTGCTGTTGGTTCTTCTACTTTTTCACCATATTCTAAAGTTTTTTCTATATCTTCTTTGCCATTGTCTAGTATAAAAGTAACTTTATAAGTATTTTTACTAAACTTAGCAACAAGGACCATATCTTCATCGATTGGAGTATTTAAGTCGACTTTTTCATCTCCATTATACCATCCATCAAAAGTATAGCCTTCCATGGTAGGAGCTTCTACTTTATCTAGAGTATCTCCTTTTTTGATACTTCCTTGGTAATAAGTAGAATTTCCTATTTTTAATTCTACTTTATATCCTCTACTGCATGATACTAGTAAAAGGATGATAGCAATCAGGATAAGAATTGCTCCACCTATAAAATAGTATTTGCTTTTTTTGTTTTCCGTTTGTTTTTCTGACATAACCTTTCCCCATTTCCTTATTTCATGGTTTATTCTACATTTTTTTTATTTTATTGTCAATTTTTTTTATCATTTTATGCAAAAAAGAATAAGGAATTACCCTTATTCTCCTGTTTGTAACTCTTGTGGTGCAAAAGAAATATTATAAACGGATGTAAAACTTGAATCATAATATTTTCCATCTGGCGGAACAATCTCTAATGTTGCATGTAAATTAATTAAATCTTCATTAACTAATTCAAAAGCACCTTTTCCTACTGCAGCTTCAAAACTATCTAACAATGATAAACCAAAGTTCCAGAAGTTATAACCTTTTATATCATCATACGTAACGGGAACAGATCCCATTCCGGCAAAAGTAATGATAATATAGCCAACTTTTTCTTGATCTCCTAAAAATTCTTGCATTGCTGTTTTTAATCCTGCACCCTGCATTGTTGAAAATACAGACATCTTTGGATTAGCATATTTAAAGATTAAATCATTGTCATTTTCAACAAGGGCTTCATAATGAGCGCTTTTGTTTGAATTAATATAACCCGCATTTGTGTCAATAAGTTCTTTCATATCTTGTTGCGTCATTTTTTGTAAAGCTCTAAAAGTAATCGTATAATTTAGGGAATTCTTAATCTCATCACTGACAGCAATTTCATCGTTTAATTGAATTTCTACTGAAATTGTATTATAACTAGCAAAGTCTTGCATATCAATATTCATGTTTTTTGTTATAACAGTACCGTTGATAGTCACTTCTTTAATATTTTCATCTTCTAATAAAGCGTTTAAATTTGCTGCTATGGTATTTTTTAGGGCAGAGTTAACTTCTGCGTCTTCTTTATAACCAACTAACACTTCTTTTCCATCTACTTTATTCATAAAATCAGTGTTTTTATTTAAAATTTCCTCAATATAAGAAACGTCGATAATCTTTTTCCAGACTGGTGTTAAAGTCATTGTTCCAATATTTCCAGATTTAACTTGGCTAATGATACTATCATTTAGAATATCTCCAACTTGTTCTTCTTTTTCACTAACCATCCATCCTTCAAAATGGTATCCTTCTTTTTCAGGAACTGGTAAGACAAAATTACTTTCAATTGTATAGGTGTTATACTTACTGCAAGTACTACATACGACACCTTGTTCTAATTGATAAGTTATTTTATATGGAATGATTTCCCACATTGGATATAAAGTTATATCATGAGCAGGCATGGAAGTTTTGCTAAAATCAAATCGATTTTGTTTTTCTTCTTCTTTATCTAAACTCCATCCTATATGTTTATAACCAACTCTTGTTACTTCATAACTATCATTTTGAAGTATATTTGGAACAAGTTCTTTATAATTTACTTCAAGAGTTCTTTCTTCTTCTTTGGTAAATTGACCTAATTCAGTTTCAAAAGTAACTGTATAAGTATTTACATCAAAATTAGCTTTAATTTGTAAATTTCCTGTTGTTCCTTTGGCAATTTTTTCAATTACTTTATCATTCCATGTATAATTTTTAAATGTATAACCTTCTACATTTAAATCTTCAAAAATTACTTCATCTTCAACTGTATAAGTTTTAGGATTATTTGTTTTTATAGTATCTTCTATACCATTATAGATACCTACATATGAAATGCTATAGTGAATCAAATTGGTTGTTGCTTTTAATTCTACATCTTCATTTTCAACTTTATAGGTAAATTCAATTTTGTCGTTTTTATTGCTCCAATTATTGAATGCATAACCATCTTTTAAAGATGCACGAATGGTAATTTTACTACCATAGTAGTAAATTCCACTACCGATAGTTTCAGCAATTCCTTGATCTCCTACAACAGAAACTTGATATTGATTTCTTTCATAATAGTATCTTATAGTGGTAGAACCATCTTCTTTTATTTCTTTAGATTTCTCATCAGGCGTTGTAAACCCTTTATAAGATTCTGGTTCTGGAGTTATGGTACTTCCTATTTTTCCTTTATATGTTTTGGTTTTATAAGCATCCCCATACTCACCATCTAAATCCATTAGATACGTTTCAACTGTATAGTTTGCCATGGTATTTTTAGCCCATTTGGCAGTAATGGTTATATCTTTTGTGATTTTATCATCAAAAGAATATGTATGATCTCCAACATACCAACCAATAAAGTTATAGCCTTTTTTTGTTGGTGTTTTTGGTTTTTCAACCATTTCGTTGTATTTTACTTTTTTTAGAATATTTTCACTACCATTATCCATTTCAAAAGTAACAGTATACGTATTGATGGTAAATCTTGCTTCTAAAACAAGATTTTCTTTTACTTTGGTATTTGAATCAAATTTTTCATCATTTACATACCATCCATCAAAAGTATATCCTTCTTTTTCTGGGATTTTTAGTGAAATTGTATCTCCTTCAACAATCTTATCCATTTTTTCATAAACATTATTATCTACTAAAAATGTTACTGAATATTTTTCTTTTTTGAATACGACATAAAGTAAAATACCAATTGCAATTAATGCTACGATAGCAATTGAAATATAAACATATTTTTTACTATTTTTATTCGTATTTTCTTTCATATACCCACCTACTTCTATTCATTACTATAAAAATAAGGGCAAAACACTTCCTTTTTAAGAAAGCGTTTAAACCCTTTATTTTATTCTTTTCTTTTTTATTCTGCAGCAGCTTCTTGTACAAAACTTAAATGATATTCAACGGTTTTTTCTGCCATATTACCAACTTTGTATGTAACTTTAGCAGTTGCAGTTTGACCAGCAACAGAACCATATGTTAATTCTTTTGCATCACTTTGTACTTCTGCTTTAGCATTCTTAGCCATTGTTAGTAATATTTCAGCTGCCAATTGAGTAGCACTTACTTCTGTTTCTTCAGATTCTTTTTTAACTTTAGATTCTTCAACTTTATATTTATGTGGTGCATCTTCATCAGTAGCGCCATCTACGCTCCATTCTATTGCAACAACATTACCACTTTCAATAAGTTGTTCAAACATCTCTACAATATTCTCTTTTCCAGCCCAATCGGTTAATTTAGAACCATTTTTATCTTGAGTAAAAGTATAAGTTAATGTTTTATTGTCTGAGTTATAGTCTACACTTTTAAAATCTCCAAGTTTATTATTTTCAGGATTTGTAAAATAATCAGCATAATCATTAAAAGTCTCATCCATATCAGCTTCAACATCATACTCAAATTTTAATGTATATTCAATTTCTTCTTCGCCAAATTTAAATTTTGCTTTTGCACTAGTTCCAGCTACATCTCCATTTGTTAATCCTTTGGCAACAGATTCAAGTGAAGAATCCTCACAAGTTGTTTCTCCAGCCATACGGCATAATAATTTTGCAGCTAACTTAATAACATCTGAACTTCCACCTGATAATGTTTCTTTATAAGATTGTGAATTATCATTTACAGTATAGGTAACTTCTGATGCACCATAGCTCCATTTTTCAAATAATTCTATAATGCTTGTTTGAGCAAAAGTCTTTAATTCAAAATCATAGCCATTATTTGTAAATGTTAACGTGTTTGTAGTGCTATCATAATTAATACCTTTAAATCCTTCTTTAGCTTCTGGTTCTTCTGCTAAAGTTTCAGCATATTCGTCTAAGAAATAATCTTTTGCTTCTTCTACTTCATAGTTGAATGTTAATGTATATGTAACTTGCGTATTATCAGCATAAGTAACAACTGCTGTTATAGTTTTATTTGCTACATCATTTAATGTCAACGTATTTGCCTCTGTACCATCTGAATTTGAACCTTTAGCCATATACAATAATACTTGAGCAGCATAACCAATTATATCTTCGTCAGTTAAATCTTTATTATTTATTTCAATTGTTGCTTCCTCTTGTCCATCCATACTGTATGTAACTTTCATTGCTCCAGCATAGTATTGTTTAAACAAACTTATTATACTACTATCTTTAAAATCAACTAAATTCGCAGTTGGTTCAAATATATCAAATGTTAATTTTTCATTTTCATAAGTTATGCCCTTAAAACCATATTTAGGTTCACTTTTTACTTCTTGATCTAATTTTTTTGAAACCTCATCAAGTTTAACATTTTTTTCTTCTTCAAAATCATACTTAAATTGTAATGTATATTCAACTGATAGAGCATTTCCATCTTCATCTTCATAATTTACAGTAGCTTTAGCACTTTTGTTTGCAACAGATGCATAATTTAATGTATTCGCTTGGACATCATCTTTTTTAGCCATATCTTTCAATACTTGAGCAGCTAATTTATTAATGATTGCTTCAATATCGGCTTTTTCTTTGCCTGATTCATCCACTAAGTCCGTAGTTTCATTACTATAAGTAATAGATTTAGCACCGTTATCACTAATAAAAGATTTAATTAATTCCATAACTTTTTCTCTATAGTTAACTAGCATTTTTGATGGATCACTAATATTAAAAGTTACTGTATGATTATTATATGTAATAGCACTAAATCCATTAGCTTCAGCCTCTTGATCTAATTTTCCTACAGCCTCTAAGATATTGTCTTCAATTTCTTGAGCACCTAAATAATGATAATCAATGTATTTAATGTCTACTTGAGTACTTCCATCTCCAAATGCAGTTCCATTTCCTACTTCTGTTCCTCCATAATTCCATCCTGTTGCTTGATAATTATCATTATAATCTCTATCTATTCTATAGATGGTCATCGTGTTTACTAAATCTTCAACATTATCAGGTGTTACTTCTTCCCCTTTTATACTTCTTGATGCTAACATGACATCTTGAATATTAAATCCTTCATAATTTGATGTATAGGCAAATTTTCCTACTACAAATATGAATCCAGCATCTTTTTCATATTCTTCTGCTGCTTTCCCTAATTCTTTTACACTCATC
>CANQEF010000040.1 GCA_947594675.1 uncultured Bacilli bacterium | reverse complement strand
CGCTTCAAATCAAAAGAAAAGCCTAATTTCAACAAAAATTAAACTTTTTTTATTTCATAAACTGTCAAACTCGGGAAGAAATTGAACAAGGCCACCCCAAAAAGTAGCCTTGTTCTTTATACTGCAAAACAATTGAAAAATAAAGTTTGTAGTGTTATAATAAGATAAGTGAGGTTGTAAGTATGAAGAAAATTAGAAATAAATTTTATAATTTAAAAGAAAATATAATTCATGCCATAACAAAAATAAAAAAAGAGCATTTAATCTCATTATATATAAAAAATAATGTTCTCTTTTTAACTTTTGTCATAACAGCTGTTATTAATTCAACATTACTAAGATTTTTTTGTATGCATATGCTAGAAAATTATCTATCTTTTAAAGCCATTTTAGCAGATTTAACAGTTGCTGTTGTAATAGGTTCTTTTGGATACTTATTTAAACCAAAAAATAGATTTACCTATCTTTTAGTAGCGAATCTCTTTTTAACAGCTATTTGTATGATAAATTCTGTATACTATACATTTTATACATCCTTTGCATCAGTATCAATGTTATCGCTAACTCAATATATAGGAGATGTTGGAGATGCAGTAGTAGAAAATGTTTTACAATTAAAAGATATTGTGTATATAATTGGTCCTATTGCTCTAACTATAGTGCATTTAAAACTAAAGAAAAAGAATTATTATAAAAAAATAGAAATAAAATCAGAACGTAAAAAAAGAATGCTAAGTACTTTAGGAGCTGGAGGTATTTTAGCTTTATTATTTCTAATTACAATGACTCCTTTAGATGTATCCCGCTTTGCTAAACAATGGAATAAAGAATATATTGTTATGCGTTTTGGTATCTATATATATCAAACTAATGATGTAATAACATCTATTCAGCCTAAAATTAACTCAATGTTTGGTTATGATAAGGCCCATAAAGAATTTGTAGATTACTTTGCTGATACAAAAGATACAGCGCAAACAAATGAGTATACTAATATATTTGAAGGTAAAAATATAATTGTTATACACGCTGAAAGTATGCAAACAAATGCCATAGGATTAAAATTTAATGATAAAGAGGTAACACCTACATTAAATAAACTTACTAGAGAAGGAATGTATTTTTCTAACTTTTATTCTCAAGTTAGTGTAGGTACTAGTAGTGATAGTGAATTAACCTATAATACTTCTTTAATGCCTACTAAAAGTGGTACAGCATTTGTTTCATACTACAATAGAACCTATATATCTACACCAAAACTTTTAAAAGAAAAAGGTTATTATACATTCAGTATGCATGCTAATAATGCCGACTTCTGGAATCGACGCACAATGCATGAAAATCTAGGATATGAAAGATTCTTTAGTAAAAAAGACTATGAAGTTACAAAAGAAAATACAATAGGACTAGGACTTTCAGATAAGGAGTTTTTTAAACAATCTATACCTAAAATTATGAAGATTAATGAAGATAATAAAAATTGGTATGGAACATTAATAATGTTGACTAATCACACACCTTTTTCAGATACAGAAAAATATGGTGACTTTGAAGTAAATATGAAAGAAACCATAACAAAAGAAGATGGTACTACTGAAGAAATAATTCATCCATTTATGGAAGGTACTAAACTAGGAAACTATTTTAAATCATATCATTATGCAGATGAGGCTTTAGGAGAATTCATAAATGAATTAGATGAGTCTGGTCTACTTGAAAATACAGTTTTAGTAATTTATGGGGACCATGATGCTAGACTTCCAAAGTCTGACTATAATAGACTTTACAACTATGATAAAAAAACAGATGGAATACTATCAGACGATGATCCAAATTATATAAAATATGATTCTTATCAATACGAATTAGGAAGAAAAGTACCATTTATAATCTGGACTAAGGATATGGAAGGTACTAAATTAAATAAAGAAATTACTAACGTAATGGGTATGTATGATGTAATGCCTACACTAGGAAATATGTTTGGTTTTTACAATAAATATCAATTAGGACACGATATATTCAATATTAAAGAAGATAATATAGTAGTTTTTCCTAATGGCAACTGGGTTACTAATAAAGTATATTATAATAGTCAAAAAGGAGCTTACTTATCATTAAGCAATGAGCCAATCAGTGAAGAAGAAATAAAACAAAATAACGAATACTCTACAAAATTACTTGATGTTTCAGATGATATAATAGTATTTGACTTATTAAATGAAAATAAAGAAGATAAGACAGAAGAATAGAAAGGAGAAAGCTATGCGTCTAAAGAAAAAACCTAAAATAATAATTGTTTCAACAACTATACTTGTAACTATCTTATTATTAGGATTAGTTGTTTACAAGACATTAGATATTCACAAAGAAGTGAAAGCTATTAAAATAGAAAATTCCATCAGTAAATATGGATACAATTTAAAAGAAAACAAATCAAAAGAATATAAAAATATGTTTAAAGAGTTAGAAACAATTTTACAGGCTAAAGATATAGATGAAAAAGCCTATGTTGAGAAAATAAGTGAAATGTTTATATATGACTTTTATTCTTTAAAAGATAAAACAGCTAAAACAGATATTGGTGGTACTGAATTTATACATAAAGATGCTTTAGATAACTTTATTAAAAATGCTGAAGATACCTATTATAAATATTTAGAAAGTAATATATATGATAATAGAAAACAAGACTTACCAGTAGTAGATAAAATAAGTATTAATTCAACTGAACAAACCCAATTTTCATATGGAGAAAATATAGATGAAAAAGCTTTTAAAGTAAACCTCTCTTGGACATATACAACTGATAATTTTTCAAACTACCAAAAAGAGGCAACATTAATATTTGTACATGATGATATCAAATTAAGTTTAGTTGAATTAAAATAACAAAAATTGTGGAAAACTACAAAAGAAAAATCTCGTTGTGAGATTTATAAATAAAAAATATGATTTTCGAAAATCATATTTTTTTTACTCATCAGGTTGTTCTTTACTTTCATCAATTGATGGAGAAGTACTAGTACTAGGATTACTATTAGATTGAGAGTTATCATCTTCCTCATCATTTGTTAAATCATTATCTTTATCTTCATCCTTATCCGTTTCTTTATCTTTACTATTTCCTTTATCCTTATCTTTATTACTTGTTTTATTGTCGTCGTCATCTTCATCGTCATCAATTTCTACTTTACTACCACCCGATAAAGTTAAAACAACATTGCCCTTTATTAAATCTAACCTTTTAGCCTCAGGATAATTTTGTGAAACGACATAGCCACTATTTCCTATAAATGAAATACTTATACCATACTTACTTGCATAAGCCTCCGCCTCCGCCTTGCTATCACCAATAAAACTAGGCAATAGCTTATAAGCATTGTTAGTCTTATATGGACCACTACCAATAACTTCCTTTTCATAAGGTTCATTGATTGAAAAACTAAATTCTGTAACAGCTTGATGATCGACAAGTTCCAAATTTTCATTCATTGCTTGAATAATATCTTTACGACTATTTTCATTAGGAATATAATCCCATAAAACCAGTCTCGCACGCTCATCATAAATCATTTGACCAACACCATCTAAGAATAATCTTTGAATATTTACAAGATCTGCATTCTCATTACTCAAGCTCTTTTTAATAATATCTTTTCCTATATTATAGAAAGATAAAATTTGCTTAGTAGTCAAGTTAGTATCTAAACTATTAGATATTGTATTTAAAATTTCCATAAACTTAGATACACTAGTAATCTTCTTCATTTTATTAATTAAAGCCATAATAATTTCTTGTTGATGCTCAGCTCTTGCAAAATCACCATCTACAAAAGCTTTTCTATTTCTAGCAAACACTAAAGCTTGTTCACCATTTAATACTTGATGTCCTTCTGGAATACAAATTTCACCACCACGTGATGAATCATCAGTACACAATTCCTTAGGAACGTCAACCTCAACACCACCAACAGCATCTACTAATTTAACTAAACCCTTAAAATTAATCTTAGCATAATAATCAATATTTACTTTAAAATACTCTTCAATAGTATTCATCATACAATCATTACCATACGCAGCTGCATGAGTAATTTTATTTTCAGGTTTACCAGACCAACAAGATATAGGAACATAACTATCTCTTGGAATAGAAAACATAGTAGCATTCAAAGTCTTAGGATTAAAAGTAATTAATATTAACGTATCCCCGTTAGCAATAGCATTCTTACTTAAAACTTCATCAGTTGAATCAATTCCCATAAGTAACAAAGTAAAAGGTTCTTTAATATCCTTACCAGAAGATTGACCTTCGTTAACAGAAACCGAAGTTTTACGCATTTTTTTATCCTTAGAAATAATTACTTTTGTTTCATTCGCAATATTTTCATAACCCGTTATTCCAGAAAATATAGAAACATAACTACTTGAAACAAACATAGCATCTATTTCTCCAGTATACATATCAACAAGCATAGAATTATAATCACCATATGACTTTAATTCATTTTCATCATTTAACTTATTTTCTTTAACAATCTCTTGAGGAATAATATAACCTTCAGGAGACTTTTTGTCATTTAAAATACCAATAGTAAAATCCTTAACATCATCAACCTTTGAAACAGCATTACTTTGCATAGTAATCAAATCAGCAGTATATGTTACATATACCTTATTAATATTACTTATCTGTCCATAAATATAAAAAATGACTCCTGCAACACTTCCACATAACAAAGAATAAAAAATCATAAAAATAATATAACCTATTCTTCTTTTCTTTTTTCTTTTTTTAGGAATCCTTTTAAAGAGTAAAACGACATCTATCAATATTAAAATTCCTATTACAACATATCTCAAAATATTTTCAATTGAATCTAATAAAAAAATTTCATAGGCAGCAAATAGACTTGTTACCAAAGAAATTATAAGTAATATATTTAAAACTAAACTTAATTTAGATTTTTTTGTATTTTCACTAGTTTTTTTTGCCATAACAATCCTCCACAAACACAAATCACTATTATAAATTATAACCAATTTAATTCAATTTATCAAGTTTACAAATCAACTCCTAAAAAACAACAAAATCCTATGTAAAATTTTGTAAAAACATGTCAAATAAAAGCGAAAAAAATAATTAAATCATCTACCTAGTCCAATAGCTGCTATAATAGAATTATAAATAAAATGAGGAGGTTGGCTTTATGCAAAAAAAGAAATTATTCATTTTCTTAGCTATTATCGTTTCTTGTTTTCATATGAATAAGGTGTATGCCTTCTCTTCAAGTGACTATCGATATCGTAGTCTTTGTGGTAATTTTGAAGTAGCTCGTTTTAATAAAAATGGATCAATAGATCGTTTAAGTTGCCATAATGATTATGGTAGTGCTAAAAGTGCTATGCAAAAAAATGGTGAAAGTGGAACAGCTATTCTGACAAATGTAAATAATGAATCCAAAATTATAGATGCCAATGTCGCTTTACTTGATTTAACAATTCCACCTGATATGACAAATTTTTATACCAATAGTGAATTATCTGGATCATCATATACGTACATGGATACAGGTTCTCTATATGGTGGAGTAGATGGTGCCCATCTTGATACAGCTTATTCAAACTCAAATAATGTTTGGACTGCTAAAGTAAAAATAGGAAATTTCACTGGTTGGATTCATCAAAATTATTATGAAATAGTTCCTATTACCTGGGTTAAATCAGCTAGCAGCTATACCATAACTAATGATAGTATAAGACATAATTATGTTGCAAAAATACAAAATGAATATTATGGAAATGCAGGAAGTACTATTGGACCAAAACCTTCCATGTTAGATGCTGGAACCTACTACAGTTATGATGGACACTATTTTTATAAAGATTTAACTACCATGATTAAAGATTACAAAAATAATAATTACAATAACTCAGTAAATAAAAATAATCCTTACTATAACTACTATATGTATTTATCAAATCATACAAAAACAAAATATTCTAGTACTAACATTGATGAATATATAAGAAATAATATGGGTATAAAAAAAGATGTATATGGAAATGATGATGATGGTAACTCTTCAAGACTATATGGTAAAGGAACATTTTTCTATTATGCTCAAGAAAAATATGGAGTTAATGCTATATTAGCCTTAAGTCTTAGTCGAAATGAAACTGGTAATGGTAGAAGTTCTCTTTCTATAAATAAAAATAATGGTTTCGGACTTAATGCAGTCGATTCTAATCCAACACAAGCTGCTAATTGGTATGCATCATTTGCTAGTAGTATTCTAGGCTATGCCTCTAAATGGATTACTTATGGATATGCTCATCCTAGAGACTGGCGTTATTTTGGCCCTCAATTTGGTGATAAATGGATAGGAATGAATGTTAAATATGCCTCTGATACCTTTTGGAGTGAAAAAATGGCTGCTAACTATTATTCATTAGACAAAGCTTTAGGTCTTCAAGATTATGATTCATATCAACTAGGTGTAGTAACAGGACCAACAAATGCCTATAAAGAGGCAAATTCTTCTTCCAAATTAATATATAATTATCCAGAGGCCGAAGATGGATTAGTTATAGTAGATGAAGTAAAAGGGCAAAGTATTAACGGTAATAACACTTGGTATAAAATAATTAGTGATTTAAATATAGATTCTAATTATAATGAAATAACATCAGGTGATTACAATTGGAATAGTTTTGTTTATGTACCAGCTGCTTATGTTAAAAAAATAAATAAAGCTAAAGATGGATATTTAAATCCTAATGAGTTAACTGAGTATAAAAATAAAAATTATACTTATGACCTACTAATAGAAAATACTGAATTAAAACCTAAAGTAGCAGTTTCAACAAAAGATACATCTTATTATTATGACTCTACCCTTGATTCAAATACAGGTATATCTTTAAAGAAAGATCGTTATGTAATGGTCTATGCAATTGCTTATGAAAATAATAATCCAATGGCTTATCTTGTAACTTCCGATTATAAGTTTGATCAAAAACATTGGGTTAGTGCCGATTCACTTAAATTGATAACAGCTGATTATGGCTATTTCATGGTTAATGTAAATGGTAATCAATATACTTGGGTAACAAGTACTACTATTGATCAAGAGCAATATTTAATCAGTGGTTTATATTCATATTCATATGCCCCAATTCTTGAAGAAAAGTATGTAGGAAATGATCTTTGGTATAAAGTACCAGTAAACTTATCAGGAAACAATAATATTTATGGATGGACTCTTGGTAATTATAAAACAGTTTCTGTACAAAAATTCACTTCTAAATCTAATAATAATAAACCGGTTATTAATGCAAAAGATAAAACCATTACTAAAGGAAAAACATTTAATGCTTTAGATGGAGTAACAGCAAGTGATGCCGAAGATGGCGATTTGACAAAGAAATTAAAAGTAAAAGAAAATAACTACAAAGATGAAGTTGGTGTATATAAAGTAATATATGAAGTTACAGATAGTAGTAATTTAACTACAACGAAAGAAATTAAAGTTACAGTTATTGAAGACTCATCTCCAGTAATTAATGCTTATGATAAAACAATTCTTTTAAATGAAGAATTTAATGAATTAGATGGAGTAACAGCAAGTGATACCGAAGATGGCGATTTAACAAAGAAATTAAAAGTAATAAAAAATACAGTAAATACTAAAGAAAAAGGTACTTATCAAGTAATTTACCAAGTAACAGATTCTGCTAATCATAAGGTGGAAAAAAGTATTAAAGTCGAAGTAATAGATATTGATATAGATACAGATAATCTACAAGAAAAAGATGCTATTTTCTACTTTGATTCTTTAAAAATACAAAATGAAGAATTAGTTATTAAAGGATACAATGCTATAAAAGGAATTGATAATAACTTAAATACTAATATTAATTATTTCTTGGTATATGAATCTATTGATAATGAAGAAGATATTCATGTTCAAAGCTTATCAAGAATAACTGATAAAAACGAGATGTCTAGACCGGTATATCAGACAGATGGAAAAGATTATACTTATTCTTGGTTTAAAGGAGAACTTGACATTGATAATTTACCTGATGGAGATTATAGAATATATATAATGTCTTTAAATGATAAGTATTATTCACTTTCTATTGTAAGTAACAAAGTATTAAAAGAACAAATATCTACTTTTACAAAAACTAAAACTGTAACTACTAGAAATAATTATTTAGATGATGATGTTTCTTTAGAATTAATTATTAGAAGTGAAAAGATTGGTAATAAAAATTCTACTAGTACTTATAATGAATATAATCAATATAGAACCTTAGAATTTACTAATAATAAACTTCATATAAAGGGTACATCTTATTCTTACGGAATGGATTTATCTTCTAATGCAACTGTTAATAGAAAAATTATTTTTGAGAATACTGAAAATTATAAACAATATAGATATAATCTAGGTAGTATAACGGATGGACTTTATAAAGTGGGAGCTACTTTGAATGATAATAAGGATAAGACAAGAGCTTGGTTTGATGCTAGTATAGATATATCTAATATTCCAAAAGGAATTTATGCTATTTATATTTCCAATGATGCTAATATAAGCGATTTTGGTGAATTAAATGAACTTCTTCAAAGGAATGTTAATTCTATAGTTGGAACAATAGATAATAAGAAATATTCCTTTAGAGTTAATGAAGAAAAAAGATATCGTATTGAATTAGAAGTAAAATAAATTGTGGAAAAACTCCACAATTTTTTTGTTGACAAATTAAGACGGGGGGGGGTATAATCGTATTATAAAATAAGGAAAATGTGCACAATTTGGTGGTGGAAAAATGAAAAGAAAAATTAATCTTTTTTTAATGCTTTCCATAGTTTTTGTAGTGGCTTTAACGACTATTGGTTATTCTGTTTTAAATAAAGAATTAAAAATAACAGGAGAATTAGCCTATAGAACAGAGGAAGATATTAGAATAATTAACTTTCTACCAACTGGTTCTCCTAATAATATGATAACTAGTTATAATGAGTTTTCTAAACATCAACTTAGAGTAGGATTTCATCCTACTTCAACAAAGGCAAATATTACTTATGATGTAATAATTCAAAATATGTC
>CANQEF010000039.1 GCA_947594675.1 uncultured Bacilli bacterium | reverse complement strand
TATACTTTGCTTAAAAAGAAAAGCCTAATTTCAATTAAAATTAAACTTTTTTCTTTTCTTCAACTGTCAAACTCGGGTTATACCACATTTTCCCTTTTTTTGCAAATCTTATGATATTTTTTGAATTTGTTTAATAAAGTTTTTACTCTTTAGATAAATACCCGTATATCTCTCATAATAATCATCTAAAAACGCATTTATCTCTTTACTTACCTCATCACTAACATCTAACTTTGTAATATTCTTTATATCAACATAATAATACATTCTTATCATCTTAATTATTTTTTCACTAGTTGGCAATTCATTTGTCTTACAATTTATACAAACATATCCCCCACTATCAGAAGATAAACAAGCAATATTTTTAGTACTACCACAAATTGCACAACCATCAATATTAGGTTTTACTCCTAAAAAATCTAATAATTTTAATTCTAATATATTTGTAAGTACTAAAGGATTAAATCCTTCTTCAATTTTTAATAATGTATCTTTTAATAATGTATAAATCTCTTTTGAATCATTTTGCTTAACTATCTGGTATGCTATATCTAATATATAAGATGCATAGCTAATTCTTTCCAAATCAGTCGAAATATGACTAAATGAATTAATAACATCAATTCCAATTAAAGTAGATAAACCATTTTCTTTATAATAAATATGAATCATCCCATAAATAAGCTTTCTACTAACACCCCGCAATTTACTTTTTAAATTACGACATCCCTTAGAAATAACTCCAATTAAGCCATGCTCCTCAGTTAAAATATTCAAAATTTTACTAGATTCACTATAATTAGTTTCACTTAAAATAATCCCTTCAAGACTTTCTATTTTCAATCTAATCCCGCTTTCCAATTTGTTTTAATAAATTATAGTATTTGATATCTCCTGTTTTTATAAATAATTCCCATAAAATATCAGTACTCATAAAATCACCTCTATTAATATAGTGGTGATATTTAACGATTTTTATTCATCATCTTTTAATCCTAACTCTAAAAAATATTTCTCCTCATCTCTCCAATTTTTTAAAGTCTTAACATAAGTTTCTAAATAAACCTTTTTCCCCAAGAATTTTTCCATATCAATACGAGCTTTTATCCCAATTTCTTTCAACATAGAACCATTTTTACCAATGATAATTTTCTTAATATTATCACGATCCACAATAATTAAAACCTGTATATGAACACAATCTTTTTCTTCTTTAAAATTTTCAACATAACAAGTTACTGTATGTGGAATTTCATCCTTAGTAAGTTCTAAAATCTTTTCTCTTACAAACTCAGCCATTATAAACCTAGTAGAAACATTCGTTAATTCATCATCATCATCATAAATTTTATCAGTCTCATCCAAATTCTTTTTTAAACAAGAAATCAATTCCTTAAGATTATCTTTTTTTAAAGCTGATAAAGGAATAATCTCTTTAAAATCAGCTAAATTTTTCAATTCATTTATATCTTGTAAAAGCCTTCCTTTATCTTTAACCAAATCTATCTTATTAAGTAATAAAAAAATAGGAATATTCTTATCTTTTATTTTATCTAAAATAAATTTATCTCCCTTACCAAAACCCTTAGAAATATCAACTAAAAATAATATTATATCTACACCATCCGTTTTATCATAAGCCTTTTTATTAAGTAAATTACCCAATTTATGAGTTGGCTTATGAATACCAGGTGTATCTAAGAAAATAATTTGTGCCTCATCATCATTATAAATACCTTGAATAATATTTCTAGTAGTACCACTAACATTAGAAGTAATTGCTAACTTCATACCTAAAAGTGAATTAAGAAGTGTACTTTTCCCAACATTAGGTCTTCCTACTAAACTTACAAAACCACATTTCATTTTAAATCATTGCTCCCAAAAGGAGAAGGACACAAATCTTCTTTTGTATAAACTACATAATTACCTTCCAAATCATAACAAATTATCTTAGTTTCTAAATCAAAAAACTCCTCAAAAAACTGTCTACAAATAAAGCAAGGTGTTACTTTATTTTTACTCATAATATGTATCTCTTTAAAATCATTCTTTTTATATCCTGCTGCAATAGCTGATGTTATAGCAACCCGTTCAGCACAAATAGTTGCTCCATAACTAGCATTTTCAACATTAACACCATTAAAAGTTTTTCCATCATTACAAACTAATATTGCACTAACAGGAAAATGTGAATAAGGTATATAACAATTCTTTTGTAACTCTAATAATCTCTCTTTCATACTTACACTCCCAAAAATCTTATAATATGTGGAATAAAAATAATTAATCCAATTATTGCTGAAATAATAGCCATCATTAATACCCCAGCACTTGCTGTATCTTTAGCAGCTTTAGCTAAAGGATGAATCTCAGGTGAGGCCAAATCAACTACATACTCTATAGCCGTATTAAAAAATTCCGCCATTAAAACTAAACCAATAAGTATCAAACAAGCTATCCATTCCAAATAACTTATCTTAAGAATAAATCCCGCCATAATAACCATTATAGCAATAACAGTATGTATTTTCAAATTTTGCTCACCAATAAAAGCTTGTAAAATACCTATACCAGCATACTTAAAACTATTACGCAATCTTTTTTTATCTAATTTAAAATCTTTTAAAGTAATATTATTTTTATCTTTCAATTCCATTTTCTATTAATACCTCCTCTTGTTTAGCAAACATAACTTTTTCATCTTCTTTATTCATATGATCATATCCTAATAAATGATAAAATCCATGTACAGCTAAAAAAGATAATTCTCTAAGTAAAGAATGTCCATATTCAATACTTTGCTGTTTAGCCTTATCAAGAGAAATATATACATCACCTAAAATTCTTTGTTTAGTTGGAATTATAATACTATCTTCATCCTCTAAAGCAAATGTTATGACATCTGTTTCTCTATCTATTTTACGATAAGTACTATTTAAATATTTTATATACTGATTATCAACAATAATTAAATTAAAAGATGTATCTTGCAATTTTTCCTTTTTGATAGCATTTAATAAAACTTTTTTTACCCTTTTTAATTCTTCTATTTCTTCATTAGTTTGATTAATTATTTCTATCTTATTCATAAAAACTCCTACTACAATAAAGTTACAATACCAATTAAAATTATAATTGAAATAATATTTAAAAACCACTCACTTTTAAAAACACTAGGTAAAGACTCCCCAATCTTTTCTAAAACCAAATAACTAGAAAATCCTAATAAACTACCTACTAAATTTAATAAAATATCATCTACATCAAAAACTCTACCTATTGACATTTGTACTAATTCTATAGAAAAGCTTGCTATCAAGGTTAAAACAATCGTAAGATTGGGCTTTCTACTTTTAAAATAATAACTTATAAAAAAACCATAAGGTAAAAACATAATCAAATTACCAATCACATTTTTATAAAAAAGTCTACTCGTCAAACTATACCTCAAAATTTCTCTAAAAGGAATAAAATTATTACTTGACCATGCTGTATCATCTCTAAAAGTCACAACTTGGAAAAGACACAATATATAAATAATAAAACTTAAAGCAATAAGCTCTCTATATAAAACAATTTTTTGTTTATTTTTAATAATTGAACAAATTCTAAATGAAATTATTATGACAAGTGAGATAATTGTCATTGGCCAAGTAAAATCTAAAACACCTTGAATAGTATTAGTAAGTCCACTTAACAAAATTACCCCTCCTCTTTTTGTTGCAATTCTTCTATATTTATATTACTTATATCTTGATACTTAGTAATATCTTCTTTTACTTTAATAAACACTTCTACTTCTATTCTACTATTGTTTTTAGCTTTTTTCAAAACTTTTTTAGAAATAACTACAGCATTATCTGGTAATTTATCTTCTAAAGCCTTACTAGCTTTTTTGATAGCCTCTTTATCAATACTTTCCAAAGAATAATTCTTCTTTGTAACTTTTGTTTCATAAAACTTAGTAAAAGAAATTCCAATTGGTAATATTGTATTACTTATCAAAGGAATTTGTTCTTTTATAAATGTCTTATAGTTATTAAAAAAAGTAATATCTCTTGAAAAAAGATTTATTGAAAAACCATACGTTGATCTATTAGTCTTTATCTCTTCTTTATAATTTATAGGAAAATCAACTTTGACTTTATACCAAACTTCTCCAAAAACCTCTCCCCAAGCACATCTTTTTGCTACAACATTTTCTTTATTATATATTAATCCACTAATTAAAGTAGCATTTTTTTCCACATAATCATTTATCTTAACCTTAACTTCACCGGATGTAGCATTTATTTGTAAAATACGTGCCGCCTTTTTAGCAATTACATTTTGAGCTTGACACTTTTTTTCCTCTTTATTTTTCTTCCTCTGTTCAACTTGAACTATATATTTAGTACCTTTACGCTCTATTTCTAACCACTCTATATCATTCTTTTCTTTTCTTAATATTTTCTTAACTAAATCTTCTGTTTTATTATAGGACATAACAAAATGATACTTTTTTAAGCCATAAAAATCCAAATCAGTTTTAACAATAGAAATAATATCCTTATTAGAATGATTTATTTCAACTGAGAAAATTACATTACTTAAAAAAACAATCATCAAAAGCGTTAAGATAAAAAAGATACAAAAATAAATATTTTTCTTAATAAAATATTTATACTTTGTTGGGCCTAATCTTTCAATTATTTCTATTTTATAAGAAGTCTTAATCTCTTTTAACTTAGTATAATCTAAGACATTAATTACAATAATAATTTCTCTAGAAGACTCTTTTAAATCATAAATATTTATTTTTCTTTTAATAAGCTCTCTAATAAAATAATGAGGATTTTTACCAGTTATTCTTATTTTATATTTACTCATGTAAAACCTCAATTTTTAAGATATTGCCTACTATTAATATTTCTTGATCAAGCAATTTATTTAAAGTTAAGTTTTTACCAAGTACAACAATCTTACAAGTATCTCCTAAAAAAATTATTTTTTCATCTTCTAAAGATATTATCTTTCTATAATTAACAATATCTATTTTATCAGTATAAACAGTAAAACGAAATTCTGAGTCTTTAATATATTCTTTAATACCTTCTATCACTATAATCACCCAATAAATTATATGATAGCGAATAGAAAAGAAATACTTTTTCCTCATAGTATTTCTTATTGTAATTTTTCTTTTATTATATTACTTATTTCCTTCATATCAGCTTTTCCCTTTAAAGTAGAACTAGCCTCTTTCATAACCTTGCCCATATCTTTTTGACCCTCAGGTTTAATTTCTGCAAATAGCTTTTCAATAACATCAACAACTTCTTCTCTAGATAATTGTTCAGGTAAATACTCTTGCAAAATAGCTAACTCATTCTGTGTTTTTTCAATTAAGTCTTGACGATTAGCTTTTTCAAATTCAGCTATTGAATCCTTGCGCATTTTTATTTGCTTATTAACAACATCAATCAACAATTCATCATTTAATTCACGCTTTTTATCAATGTGCTCTAAATCAATTGCTGCCTTAACCATTCTAATTACTATCAATCTTTCCTTATCTTGACTTTTCATAGCTGCAACCATATCATTTTTTAATTTTTCAATCATAATTTTCTCCCTTTCGAACAAAATAGAGATATTAATTATCTCTATTTCTATTTGCTCTGTCTCTTTTTCTAGTATTTTTTATTCCTTCTTTTTTAGCTGCTCTTCTTCTAACTCCTGGTTTATCATAAGCTTCTCTTTTTTTCCATTCTGAAGGGACACCATCTCTTGCCACTTTTTGTTTGAACTTTCTTAGAGCTTGATCTAAATTTCCTCTAACAGTTACTTTAGTTGCCATTCAATTATCCCTCCCTTCATTTCAACTAAAATGAATTATACCAAAAGTCTATTTATTTTTCAACATTTTTTAGCTTTTTTTAATAATTTTATCCTAAAATTAAGATTAATTTACTCTAAAGGACACAGATTACCTTCACTTATTCGTCTAAGACTAGAACCTAAAGCATAACCTGCACCTCTTAATAATTCAACAATTCCTTTAAAGGCATTTAAAATAGTACCTGATATAGAACTAGCTCCACCCATTATTAATTCTAATTTTTCATCTGAAATAGTTTTTATTTTGAATCACACCTTTCTGGATTAGTATAACCATTTAACAAGCCAGAAATAAATACAACAACTGCCGCAACAACTAAGGCAACTGCTGCTAAACTTGTTCCGCCTGTAATTTTTTCCATAGCATTAACATCAATAGTTTTAATAAATTATTCCTCCTTCCAAATAATTTTAAAAATATCAATTAATCTTTCTTTTTCTTTCTTTAATGAAATATTTAAAACATCATTATCTTTATATTTTTTAGAAAAATTAAATTTAACAATTACTTCATGATAGTCTTGCCCATCTTTTTTTAAAATATTTTTATGTACTTTCTCAATAGAAAACTTCTTTACTTTTGCATCATTTATAAGATTTGCATTATTATAAAAATAATTTATTTGATCACTACTCACCATAAAAATAACATTTTCATTAGAAACAACTCCATTAAAATTAATATAACAAAAATGCCTACCAAAAATAAGAAACAGTAAGAAGAAAACAAAGCAAATAAAGAATAACAATATTCCAAGATAAAGAGCAAATGTCTTTTCATATTTTCTTAGTTTCAACTATATTCCCCATTTCTATTTTAAGTACTCGATCAAACAATTTTTTATTATTAAAGCGATGTGAAATAACAATAACTGTTTTTCCCTCTAAATATTTAAATATATTTATAAGTATCTTTTTCTCTCTAATAATGTCAATTTGACCAAAGGCCTCATCAAAAATATAAATATTGCTTTTTCTTAATAAACTACGTGCCAAAATAATTCTCTGTCTTTCACCATTACTAAAATTGAAACCATTTTCTTCTATTAAAGCATCATAATTATTAGTAATTTCATCAACCAAAGTTAATTTGGCAACTAAATTAATTTCATCATCAGCAATTTCTTTAAAAAGACAAATATTATTTTTGATAGTATCAGTAAATAAATATTCATTGCTAGAAACATATGTAATATTTTTTCTAATATTTTCTAAATGATAGTGATTAATGTCAATATTAGAAATTGAAACAGTATCATAAGGAACCTCAATATAGCGCATCAACATCTTAACTAAAGTACTTTTCCCACTACCTGATGGTCCACTAATTAAAATCCTTTGTCCCCGTTTTATTTCTAAATTTAAATCTTTAAATAAGTAGCGAGTCCCAATTTTATAAGTTAAATTTTTAAAAACAATATCGCCATTTAAAACATATGGTAAATAATAATAATTTTGAGAAAAATTTTCATTATTAATTAAAAACAACTCTTCAATACGATTTAAAGCATTAGAAAAATCTGTATAATTTTCTAACAAAGTAAAACTTCTATTAGCTGATGCATTAAAATACATAAAAAATGATTGATATACAATTAATTTTGATAAAGATAATTTCCCTTTAATTACCAAGATAGAACCAATTAAATAAATTATAGTTAATAAAATTTCATTGACAAAAGATTTAAAAAAAGAAATTCTCTGTAAATTTGTTGAATATTTATAATCTTCATCTAAAAAACTATCATATTTTAATTTAAACCTATCAATTAGTCTTTTTTCTAAATGACTACCCTTTATCGTATCAACATTTCCAACTGCCTCCACTATATATGAATTAATAATATCTTCACCATTACTAATTTTTTTAAGCAATTTTCTTTTATTCGTATTGTTAAATTGCAAAATAACTAGTAAGAATAAAAATGTAAAAATAATTATAACTCCTATTAGTGGTTCTAATTTAATCATAATAAAACCAAAAATAAATAAACAAAAAACATCTGTCAATAAGAAACTAAGCAAATTAGCTAAATACATTTTAATTGTCGTTAAATCCCTAAACCGCGCAATCACCTCACCTGTTGTTCTATTTTTATAAAATAAATATGGGAGTAAGAGAATTTGCTTAAAAGATAGAAATGTAGTCTGATTATCAAATAGAGAAAGAAATTTGGTTAATATTAATGTACGAAAAAATTCGGCTATATTTTTAAATAAATAAGTCATAAACAGAATACCGCTAAGTAACCAAACATTTTGTAAAATTTTATCTTCAATTGCAAATTCTAATAAATATTTAAAGTGGAAAGAATTTAAAATAATTAAGGAAAAATAGATAAGTGATAGAGATAAGAAAATAACAAAATTGAATCTATTTTTGAAGAAAATTTCTTTAATTACCTTATGAATAATATTCTTTTTTCTAAGGCGAGCAATTGCTTTATAAGGCTGTATAAAAAGAAAATTACCACTAGATAATAAATTGAATTCAGAAAAGGAAATAACTTTTTTACCCTTAGCTGGATCCATTATTAATATTTGTTTACTTTTTAAATCAATTTTATAAATTACAACAAAATGCTTATAATTTTTATTTACTATTAAATGTGCAATACATGGTAAGTTATTTGCTTTTATTTTTGTTATATCTCCGCTTACACCTTCAGTAGTAAAACCCAATTCACAAGCACCAGTTGCCAATTGATACATAGATACTCCGTCCTTAGTAGTATTTGTTATTTCTCTTAAATATTCTTTAGATACATCTCCTCCATAATATCTAACAATAGATAGCAAACAACAAATACCACAATCTTTAATACCATCCTGCAAAACAACTTTTATATGCAAGTATTCTCACACCTCCCATTATATTATTATCGGTCTGTGAGAGATTTAGCTAACTTTTTTTTAATTTTTTTCAAAAAAAACAAAAGGAAGAATTTTTTCTTCCTTTTAGGAAATTATTTTATTATTTTAATTCTAAATCAAACGCGTGATATATGATAAAGACTTCATTGAAAAACAAAAGTTATTCAAACAAACAAAATAAATCCATAACAAAATAATAGCACATTTTTGCTTAAATAACAAGGAAAAATTATTTTAAAAAAATATACCAAATTTTACCAATGTTATTTATTGGTTTACTTTATATTTTCAAATTTGTGTTATAACCCGAGTTTGACAGTTTAGTATAACAAAAATCTTCATTTTTTCTAGATTTTATAGGAATTTACAGTGAT
>CANQEF010000038.1 GCA_947594675.1 uncultured Bacilli bacterium | reverse complement strand
TTATGGGGTAAGGGGTCTTTTTGCCTTTTTTACAAAATCTTGTTTTTTATTTATGCTTTTAAAAAGCAATAGCATAACTATTTATCTTAAACTAGATATTTTTTCTTGAAAATTATTACTATTAACAATATAACTACCAGCTACTACAATAGATGCATTCCTACACATATTTATGCTTTTATCATTTACTCCACCATCTACACTAATAACAGCATCTATTTTATAAGTATCAAGCAAATCCCTTAACTCCTGAATTTTTTCTTCTGTCTCTTTTATAAACTCCTGACCACCAAATCCAGGTTCTACACTCATAACTAACACTATATCCAAATAAGGCAAATAAGGAATTAATTCCTTTACTTTAGTATCTGGCTTAATTGCTAAACCTGCCTTAATTGAATATTTCTTAATCAATTTCAAATCTTCCTCAATATTCTCATCAACTTCCAAATGAAAAACAATAAACTCTGTATTTAAAGATGCATACAAAGGAATATATTTTGAAGGATTAACAACCATCAAATGAACATCTAATCTCTTAGATGTATACTTATAAATATGTTTTAACTCACTAAAAGGAAGTGATTTATTATGAGCAAATTTTCCATCTAATATATCTAAATGAATATAATCAACATCAGTTTCATTTAATTTAGCAATGTCTGTAGCAACATTTTTACTACTTAAAAAAGAAGCACTAACCTTCATCTTCACCCTCCTGTTTTATAAATTGTAAATAGTTTAAATATCTACTCTTTAATATATTATTATCTAAAACTGCCTTTTTTACCTGACATTCTTTCTCTTTTGTATGCAAACAATCCTTATAATCACATATATATTTACTAAACTCTCTAAAACTATCTCTAATTTCCTCTTTAGAATAATTATTTAAGTCTAAAGAAGAAAAACCTGGAGTATCAATAACCAATCCATCCAAAAACTCAAAAGCCTCTACAACCCTAGTAGTATGTTTACCTCTTCCTAAAGCCAAAGAAATATCATCAGTCTCTAGATGCCACTTTTCATTTAACATATTTAATAAAGTAGACTTACCAGCACCAGTTTGACCTGTAAATACCGTCATTTTACCTTTTATAAGTTTTTTTACTTCCTTCAAATCTTTATTTGAAACTACAGTATAACCAAGTTTTTTATAATAATTTAATATTTCTTTATAATAATTTAAATCTTTTACTAAATCTTCTTTTGTAATACAAATTATAGGATCAACTTTATTTAATTCCATCAGACAAAGAAACTTATCTAATAAATTCAAAGAAAAATCAGGATTTTTTAAACTAGTAACTATAAAAGCTTGATCAATATTACTAACTTTCGGCCTTTGAAAATAATTTTTTCTAGGCAGTATTTTTTCTATTAATAATTTATCTTTATTGAAAAGAACATAATCCCCCACTACAGGAGTAATATGTTCCTTTCGAAATATTCCCCGACATTTACAAGGCCAAATATTATTATCACTTTTAACATAATGTAAATCACTAATTATTTTAACTATTTGTCCTTGCATAATATCTCCTATTCTTCATCTTCATCTTCTGTATTATCATCTGTTGAACTATCAGGAGTTGGCGATTTTGATGGCTTTGGTGATGATGATGGCTTAACAACTGGCTTTTTCGCAACCGTAACACGCAAAGTTGTTCCACTTACAATTGGACTTCCTGCTGGTCTAGATTGTGAAATAATCTTACCCTCTTCATAAGCATCTGTTTCTTGTTCCTCAACTTCAATTATTAAACCATACTTTGAACAAAATACCTTAGCATCATCCAAACTCCAACCTTCCCCATTCATATTTGGAAATTCATCTGTTATATCTGGAATATACAAAGTAATAGAATCTCCCTCTTTTACCTCACTACCGGCAGCCAAAGATTGACCGATTATCTTCTGCTCAGCTCCATCTTCACTAACATCAAAATCCTCTGGTGGATCTTTCTTTTCTACTGTAACTTTCATCTTAAATTCTAATTCAAGAGACGTTTGAATTTCAATATAATTCTTACCAGTATAATCTTCTAACTTATAGACTTCTTCACCACTTGATTTATATATAGTAACTTTAGAACCAACTTTACGACTACGTCCTGCCTCCGGATCTGTTCTAACAACTCTATTCTTTTTAATCTCTTTACTTGCCTCAGACTGTACCTCTTCTTCAACTTCAAAGCCAGCCTCTTGTAACTTTTTCTCACAAGTACTTACTTTATCTCCTTCACAATCAGGTATTATTTTATTTTTTTCCTTAGTACCTGAAGGGATAACAAAGAAGACTATAAAGAAACTAGCTAATAAAATAACAAATATAACTACCAAAACAATAATTACCCGCTTATTTTTCTTATCCTCAATATCCTCTACTTTTCTAGCAATCTGTTCCGTCTCTTGATGCTCCTCATCTTTATTTTCAATTTCTTCTAATTTTTTAATCTTCTTCGTATTATCATTTTCATTTTCTGGATATTTAAACTGATAAACATCTTCATTCATTCTCTCATCATCTAAAGCAGTAAGTAAATCTTCATGCATACTTCTTGCATCTTCATATCTATTTTTAGGATTCTTAGCTGTTGCTTTCATAATAATGTTTTCTATACTCTGTGGAATTGATTCATTTTCCTCTTTTAAACTAGGTAAAGGATCTCTCATATGTTTAAGAGCAATCTCAACAGCATTATCACCCCTAAAAGGCAAACTACCACTAAGTAATTCATAAAAGATAATTCCCATTGAATAAATATCACTCTTTATAGTACAACCCTTACCACTTGCCTGTTCTGGTGGCAAATAATGAACAGAACCCATTACTGAATTTGTTTGTGTCAATTGTGTTGAATTAAGAGCCATAGCAATACCAAAATCAGTAATTTTAATTTGCCCATCATCTTTAATCATTATATTTTGAGGTTTCAAATCTCTATGAATTATATATGAGTCATGAGCATGAGCCATCCCATCAGTAAGTTGGAGCATTATATCAATAGCCTCACTTAAAGTCAAAGTACCCCTCTTCTTAAGTAGCTGTTTTAAAGTTTTACCTTCAATATACTCCATTACAATATAATAAAGCCCATCATCTTCACCAACATCATAAACTTCAACTATATTAGGATGTGCCAAAGATGAAGCTGACAAAGCCTCTCTTTGAAACCTCCTAACAAACTTTTCATCGTTAGATAAATCTCCTCTTAAAACCTTAATCGCAACATTTCTATCTAGAATTGTATCATATCCTAAATAAACATTTGCCATACCACCTTCGCCAATTGAACGTATTATTTCATAACGATCATTAATAACTTGTCCCTTTGTTATCACTCATTGCCACCTTCTTCACTACGTACCAAATAAGCAACCGAAATATTATCTGTTCCACCCCTATTATTAGCTTTTTGAATTAGCCTAATACATTTTTCATCAATTGTACCTTCACCAAGTAAAACCTTTTCTATTTGTTCTTTATCAAGCATATTAGTAAGTCCGTCACTAGCAAGTAATATCTCCGTAATATCCATGTCCATATCACAATCAAAAATATCAACTTCAACCTCAGTAGCCGCTCCTAAAGCCTTCATAAGAACATTTTTCTTAGGATGAACATTAGCCTCCTCCTTAGTAAGCTCTCCTGCACTGACTAATAAATTTACAAGTGTATGATCATACGTGACTTTATGAAGTTTTTCATCCTTCATAACAAATCCACTTGAATCACCTACATTACCAAATAATAAATAATCTTTTGTCAAAATTGCCATAACCAACGTAGTACCCATTCCCTTACTCTCAGGATGTGTCTTTTCATGCTGAAAAATCAAATTATTTATTTCATAAACAGTATCCCTAATCCAGTTAACTGCATCTACCTTATTCATATTTATAAAGGTTTCTTTAAAGTGTTTTCCCAAGTAACTAATAGCTATGCTAGAGGCAACTTCTCCTGCAGAATGACCACCCATTCCATCAGCTATAGCCATCAAATAATTATCTTCATTATTTTTTACTATTATAACACTATCTTCATTATGATCCCTTACTTTACCAGTATCAGTTAGATAAAAAGATTTCATAAACCCTCCTTTTTACTTCTAAGTTGTCCACAGGCAGCACTAATCTTACTGCCAAACTCTCGTCTTATGGTTACATTTACATTATTCTTTTTTAGTATATCATAAAATTTCATAATTTGAATAGTATTACTTCTCATAAATTCCAAATTATTAGTTTCATTGTATGGAATTAAATTTATATAACAATTAATATCTTTAACCAAATTAGCTAATTCCAAAGCACATTCTTCCGAATCATTAATTCCCTTTAATAAAATATATTCAAAAGTAACTCTTCTATTTGTCTTTAATATATACTTCTTTATAGCGCACATCAATTCATCTATAGAATAAACCTTACTAATTGGCATTATTTTCTGTCTAATTATATCATTTGGTGCATGTAAACTTATAGCTAAATTTATTTGTAAAGGAAATTCACTAAACTCTAATATTTTAGGAACAATCCCACAAGTTGAAACAGTAATATGTCTAGCTCCTATAGCCAATCCCTTAGGATGATTAATTATTTTCAAAAACTTTATTAAATTATCATAATTATCAAAAGGTTCTCCAATTCCCATAACCACAACATGACTTATTCTTGATTTAAGTTCTTCTTCAATAATTAATATTTCTTGAACCATTTCATAAACTTCTAAATTTCTTACCTTTTTTCTTCTACCAGATTCACAAAATTTACATCCCATATTACAGCCAACTTGACTCGATACACAAATACTATTTCCATAATCATGTCTCATCAAAACTGCCTCAATATGCTCATTATCACTGAGTTCAAACAAATATTTAGCCGTATCCTTATCTTTTTCTACCATTACGAGTTTTATCTTAAAAAGAGAAAAATCTTTTCCAAGTTCTTCTAACAATTCTTTTTTTATCGTTGTAACCTCATTTAAATTTTCAATTCTCTTATCATATAAAAATGTAAAAAGTTGCAAAGCATGAAATTTTTTAGATCCTTTACTTACAAAATAAGTTTCTAAATCTTCTAAAGTTAAATCATATATATTTTTCATTAAAATCACCATCTAAACAGGACTTTCAATATCTAACACTTCGCCAAAATTATCATAATCCAAAATAATTTCTAATCCCTCTAAACATCTTTTTTTATAAATACAATAACTATCTAATTTTAATTTTATTTCTACTACATTTCCCTCTTCATCAGTACTAACAATTATTTCTGAGGCGTTAGATGAAATATCTATATTAATATTTTCAGTTAATTCTACTATTTTATTAGTACTAATCAAAAAAGTAAAAACTTCCTTCCCACTATCATAATCAGTCCTTGAAAGGTAATAAGCATTTTCTATCATATCCTTTAAATTATCAGTATCAATTAAATAAGAAAATTCATTAGGATCAACACTCTTAATCCATAAATTACCTTCCAAAGTAAAATAACTTTCCTGATTACGATAATAGTTTTTATTATTCACGACAAATAATTCTTTATTTCCACTTCTTTGTCCCACCAAAGTATAAACATTATCATCCAACATAATTTTATAATTATATTTATAATTAGCTTTTTCTATATTGTCTAAAGAAAAAGTATATTTATCACTATAATCATAACTTCCACTATTAAAAGGCCTTTTCTCCTGAAATTGAAGAATTATTATAAGTACAACAAAAAAAATAAAATAAACACCAAAAAATAATATACCTCTTCCTCTAGAAGTTTTCTTTAAATCTGCTATTTGTTTTATAATTTTTTTAAAAATCATTTAAACACCTTACCAATTAAATTATTTTTGCCTATTCCATTAACAAAATCAGTAGCCTTCATTTTCTTTTTAGAAAAAGGTTTAACTTCTTTTAAAATTATACTTCCGTCATTTGTAATAACTATAATTCCCTCTTTTGTTACAGAAACTATTTCTCCACACTTTCCCTTATATTTTGTTTTATTATCTATACTATCATAAATTTTAATTTCTTTTTCATCTAATAAAGCATAACTACCAGGATTAGGAGATAAACCTCTAATTAAATTGAATATCTCTCTAGAAGTCTTTGTAAAATCAATATGCTCTTCTTCTCGTTTTATATTAAAAGCATAAGTAACCTCTTCTTCATTTTGTTTAACTCTTTCATTACTTCCTTCGATAATACTAGGTAAAACTTCCAACAACAAATCTTTTCCTAATACTGCCAATTTTTGATATAAACTTTCTAAATTATCAGACTCTTCAATATTTAATTCTTTCTGCTTAATGATATCGCCACTATCCATTTTTTCATCCATATACATAATAGTTATTCCCGTTTTCTTATACCCATCAATTAAAGCTTTATGAATAGGTGCTCCACCCCTTAGTTTAGGCAATAAAGAGGCATGTACATTTATAGCTTTTAGTCTTGGATAATCTAACAATTCTTTTGGAATAATTTGTCCATAGGCACAAGTAATAATTAAATCTGGCTCCAACTTTAAAATATCCTGATAATCATCTTTAATTCTAATAGGTTGAAAAACTTTTATTCCTTCTTTTATAGCCAATTTCTTAACCGGCGTATTAGTTAAAACTTGATGTCTCCCAACTTTTCTATCCGGCTGACTAACAACTCCAACAACATTATATTTCTTAACTAATCCCTCTAAAATAACTGCCGCAAATTCCGGAGTACCCATAAAAACTATTTTCATCTATTATCCCCCAATCAACATTAAAATTGAAATTATAACTCCCAAAGAAATTAATATAGAGCCTATCAGCAAAAGAGGCGAAATATTACCATAAACATTTCTAAAATCATTAGCTAAATCCATTTTACTCAAATTTATTTCTTGAGTATTTTCTAAAGAATTATCAACTAAACCTTCTAAAGTAACAACTTCCAAATCCTCAACACTAATTTTTTGAAAATAAGGAATCCTTACATTACGTTCACTCAAAACTTTATCAACAGCCTCATATAAATCAATTTCTTCATCATTAATTATTTTATTTATATTAATACCATTTTTATCTAAAAATAAATTTCTTTTCACTAATAATAAAGCAATTCTCCTATCACTTTGAAATAATAAATTCCACTCTTTCTTCACAATATCTAAAATATATGCCTTATCATTATCATCAACTTCCAAAACCCCAAGAATCTTTTTAACATTTTTTAAAGCATTAGAAAAATTTCCCTTTAATAAGATATCCTTTTTTAATTTTAAATAATTATATTCCCTACTATAAAGTAGATTATAAAAATATCCCGGTGAATTAGCTGAATAATTACATGCCTTAACAAAACTATCTGTAAAATAAATTTCTCTTTTAAGAAAATCCTTATCTAAAAAATTAGTGACATTATATTTTTCTAATATACTATTTATTTTAGCAAAATCACTATAAAAATTAATATAAGCCTCCGGCATAAAACCATATCTTTTTATATTTTCACAATAGCAAGAGCTAAAACCATGTACAAAATATCCCTCTACTATATATTTCTGATATAAGTAACTTAATATTTCATTACGATGCTCATCTTCAGCAATACTTTTTATTCCTAATTTTATACATGTAAATTTACATATCAATTTATTTATACCTAGTGTCAAATCATCAATATTATTAATCTTTTTTAATAGCTTATCCAATTGTTCCAAATAATCTTCAAAATAAATTTTATCGTCAATAATAATCTTATATTTTATTAAAGCATCATAAAAAACAAATAAAACTTTTTCCTCATTTGCAAATAACTTATAATTAATAACATCAGTATCTTTTTCATCATGTACCTTATTTTTTATATTATTTATTATTCTATTAACTCTTGCATTTTTCAAATACTCATCCAACACTAAAGCCACCACCTAATAACTTAAAGTGTAAATATTATAAAGCATCCAAAAATAATTATAGCTGCCAAAACAAGCAAAATCACAATTACAATAGGATTCTTACTATCATAATAATACTTATCAACATCTGTTGATGATTGTTTCATCAAGTTTTCAAATTCTTCAGCATTTTTTTCATTTACATTACTATTAGAATTATTAATATTATTAGAATTATTATTATCATTAAAAAATTTACCCATATCAAAACCTCTATTCTAATAATAGAATATCACATTTTAAAGCATTTGGCTAGGATTTATGTCAATATCAACCTTAATTTTTACCTTACATTGATAATGTTTCAAAATTTTTCCTAAAATTTCTAATAAATTATCTTCTCTTTTATATTTCAAAATCAAATTATAACGATAAATATTATTTAACTTAAATATAGTTGAATTAGATGGTCCCAATATAATCGTATTTTCTAAATTTCTTTCCAAAGATCTTTTAATTTTCAAAGCCTCATTTAATAATTCTTTTTCCTCTTTCCCACTTACTTTTATATTGACCAAATAATAATAAGGTGGATATTTCAAGGCTTTTCTGATATTCATCTCTTCTTTATAAAAACCTACATAATCATGAGTCTTACTATATTTAATAGCATAATGTGTTGAATTAAATGTCTGAATTATAACTTCTCCAGTCTTAGCACTTCTACCACTTCTTCCTGCCACTTGAGATAACAAAGAAAAAGTATTTTCACTACTTCTAAAATCGGGAATATTTAAACCAGTATCAGCATTTATTACACCAACTAAAGTAACATCCTCAAAATCTAATCCTTTCGCAACAATCTGCGTTCCTAATAAAATATCATATTCATGATTTTTAAAAGAATTTATCATTTTCTCATGCATACCTTTACGACTTGTAGTATCATAATCCATTCTAAGTATTTTATTATTTGGAAATAATTTTTGCAATTCTTCTTCAATTCGCTGCGTACCAACCCCTAAATTAGAAAGAGCTTTTTCATGACAACTAGGACAAACCTCATAAGTTTTTTCCCCATAACCACAATAATGACATCTTAACGTATTACTACTCTTATGATAAGTTAAAGTAATATCACAATTAGGACATTTAAAAGTAAAACCACAATTCTTACAAGAAACAAAAGAAGAATATCCTCTTCTATTAAGAAGTAAAATAACCTGCTCCTTTTTTTCTAATCTTTCTTTCATACTTTCTAGCAAACTCCTAGAAAAATGCCCCTTACTATATTTCATTTCCTTATTCATATCCACTATATTTACAACTGGTAATTCCCTGCCATTAACTCTATGTGGTAGTCTAACTAACTTATAAACCCCCTTTAAAGCTCTAGCATAAGACTCAAGTGATGGAG